>DASSAT010000369.1:0-16905 GCA_035699305.1 Fimbriiglobus sp.
CTATAACCGGCACACCCTGGAGAAGTGGCTGCTGCCGGGGGTGTCCGGCGGCGTCGATCCGTTCGGCACCCCGACGCAACCCCCGCCGGGCCAACTGTCGCAGAAGGGGTTCTTCGACATGCTGCAAGCCCGCGGCCCGCAGTCCGCCATCCCGGTCGGCGGCCGCACGCACGGCAAGATCAACCTCAACGCCATCTGGCACCCGGCCGTGCTCCGCGCCTTGCTCGACCGCAACGACGCCAACTTGTTCCGCGACGTGGATGTCTCCGAGATCACCCCGGCGACCCCGGTGACAAATGACATCAGCGCCTGGAGTCGGATGACGATGGCCAACAACGGGTCCACCATCGTCAAGTCCGGGCAACGCAGCCCGGCATTCCCGAACGTCCTGCCGACCGACCCGTCCCTGCCCCTCCACGACACCCCGTTCCAGGGGATCGGCGACGTGGTGACTCGCGGGTTCTCCGCCAACACCAACAACGCGAACTACTACCCGCCGGTGGCGTGGCCGCTGTTCTTCAACCAGAACCCGGCGCTCACCGGGCTGTCGGCGCAGCAAGTGGCCGCGACCAAGGACCACACTGCGGTGCTCGCCGAGCCGCTCAAGAAGATGTTCAACAACGTCACCACCACCAGCGACGGATTCCTGGTCGTCATGACCATTGCGTTCTTCGAGGTCCGCAACGACCCCGCGCTGACCGGCGGCCGAGTCTACCTCGGCAAGGAACTTTACGAGCAGGTCCCCGGCGACCGGCGGTACAAGTTCGCCGCCCTCGTGGACCGGACCCAGCTGGCCATTGACCCGCCGACGATCCCGCTGCCCTCGCCCGTGCAATACTCCCAGGCGGCGGCCACCCCGTGGCAGACCACCCTGGCCGAGGACGTGCTGCCCGGCGCGACCCAGATCAAGGTGATGGCCTCCACCAACAACCCGACGAACAGCTCGACGGTCGCCACCAACGCGCTGGTCTACGTCGATGGCGTGGAGGTGCCCCTGCTGGCCCCGGCGTCGCCGGTGGTGCCGCCGGCGCTGCCGAACTTCCAGCGCATCCGGGTCGGTTTCGGGGACGCAGGTTATACGAGGCCGCTACCCCCGGCACTGCCTCCGGGACAGCCTGCCGTCTCGCCGCTGGCGAACGGCGGGGACGGGGAGGAGTTGGCCCTGGCGCCGCTGCCGCCGGCGATGCCGACCCCGATCCCACAGGTGGTCGGCTGGTCGAACGGGGTGGCGACCATCACCCTGGCCGCCCCGGCCGTCGGCTACCACCCGGCCGGGTCGCCGATCGGCAACTACGTGCTCGGCAACCCGGGGCCGCAGCCGACCTTCGACCCAAACAGCCCGCAGTACAAGCCGGTCGTGCCGTACTTCGCCCGGCTCACCGGCCAATAACCAAGTTCCAAGTTCCATGAGTTTCAAGTTCCAAGGGGAGGAAACACCTCAGCCCTTGGAACTTGAAACTCATGGAACTTGGAACTTGGTTACACGTCCGGCCCGACCACCTTGGCCTTGACCATCTCCACCTTGCCGCCGCGGCCTAGCGCGTACTGGAAGTTCGTCCGCTCAGTGCATGCCGCCCCGACCGCCCCAGTCGGGGCCATCGCCAGGAACGCCACGTTCGCCGGGTGGACGCCCCGCCGCACCCCCGCCGCGTTGACCCGCTTGCACGCCAACTCGCACGCCTCCTGCGGCGACTTGCCCCCGCGCATCAGCTCGACCACCAGGAAGCTGCCGCCGACCCGGATGATCTCCTCGCCGGTCCCGGTCGCCCCGGCCGCCCCTGCCTGGTCGTCCACGTACAGCCCCGCGCCGACCAGCGGCGAGTCCCCCACCCGGCCGGGCAGCTTGTACGCCAGCCCCGACGTGGTACACACCCCGCCCAGGTGTCCGGTCTTGTCCAGCCCGATCACTGTTACGGTGTCGTGGTTGTGCTCGTCGATCGGGACGTTGATGTCCTCCGGGGCGGCCGGCGGCGCCGGCGGCTCGCCGGGCGGGCGCTTGTGGTTGGCCGGCAGCTTCTCGTACCACAGCTTGACGCTCTCCGGCGTGTGCAGCGTCTCCAGCGGGAAGCCGTGCTGGAGGGCGAACCACAAGGCCCCGTCGCCGACCACGAGGACGTGCGGCGTCTTTTCCATGACCAGCCGGGCCAGGGCCGCCACCTTGCGGATGTACTCGACGGCGGCGACGCCGCCGCAGGAGAGGGTCTTGCCGTCCATGACGCAGGCGTCGCGAGAGATTTGGCACACCCGGTTGCCGATCGCCCCGACGCCGACCGAGTGGACCTCGGGGTTCAGCTCGACCTCCTGCGCGCCAGCGACGACGGCGTCGAGGGCCGGCTTGCCGGCGGCCAGCAGCGGCAGGGCGGCGTCGGCGGCCTGCTTGCCGAACGGCCAGGTGGCGATGACGACGGGTTCGGGCATCGGACGCTCCGGGGGCGGGGTGCCGGTGGCGGGTTGTAGCGGTTTCAAGTTCCTCGGAGCGGCGTCTGGTCCCCTCCCCCCTTGGGGGGTCGCCACCTAACCCCCCGGCCCCCTTCCCTAAGAGGGAAGGGGGAGAAGAACCCCACTCTTTCTCCCCTCTCCGCTTCGGGGAGGGGTCGGGGGAGGGGTTATCGCTTACCCCCCACCCTAACCCTCTCCCCCCAAGGGGGGAGGGGACCAAACCACGACCCGCTACAGGGATCACGAAACCGCTCTATTGTGCCCGAGAGCGGCGGCGAGGGGGAGAGGATTTGTCGGCCCCGCGGCCGCGGATAAAACCACGTGCGGGCGGGCGCCCGGGACGGCGACCCCGCCGGTAGGCTTGCCGACGGGGATCGCATGGCGTCATCCGACGGGTCCGACGTGCCGGGCGGGCTGACCGCCGCCGAGGTGGCCGACCGGGTCGCCCGGGGGCAGGTCAACCGACCGCCAGCGTCTGGGTGGGCCGAGTACCGCGACATCCTCGCCCGCAACACCCTCACCCTCTTCAACGCCCTGGTCGTGCCGGCGGCGGTCGCGCTCTTTCTCCTGGCGGACTACCGCGCGGCGTGGGCCGTCAGCGGCATGGCGGTCGCCAACACGCTCATCGGCCTCGCTCAGGAGGTCCGCGCCAAGCGCCACCTCGACCAACTCGCCCTCCTCGCGGAGACGAAGGCCCGCGTCCGCCGCGACGGCCGGGACGTGACGGTCCCCGCCGGCGACGTGGTCCTCGGCGACGTGGTAGTGCTGGCCGACGGCGAACCCGTGGTCGCCGACGGGACGGTGCTGACGGCGAACTTCCTCGAAGTGGACGAGGCGCTGCTGACCGGCGAGTCCGACCCGGTGCCGCGGCGGCCGGGGGACCGGCTCCTCTCCGGCAGCTTCTGCGTCGCCGGCAACGGGGCCTACCGCGCCGACCGGGTCGGCGGCGAGTCGTTCGCCAACCAGACCTCGGCCCAGGCCCGCCTCTACCGCTACACGCCCAGCCCGATCCAGCGGACCCTGGACGCGCTCATCCGCGTCCTGACCGCCGCGGCGATCACCCTCTGCCTCGGGTACGTCGGCCTCTCCGCCGTCCGCGGCTTCGGCGCCACCGACCTGGTGCAGATGATCGCGGCGACGATCACCTCGATGGTGCCGCAGGGGCTGGTGCTGATGGCGACGCTGGCGTTCGTCCTCGGGGCGGTGCGGATGGCCCGCCGCGGGGCGGTGGTGCAGCGGCTCAACGCCGTCGAGGCGATGGCGTCCGTGGACGTGCTGTGCCTGGACAAGACCGGCACCCTGACCACCGGCCGGCTCACCCTGGACCGGGTGGAGCCGCTCGACGATGCTGCTGTCCGGGACAAGTTGCGACTGTTCGCTTACGCCACGATCGACGCGGGCAACAAGAGCGTCCAGGCGCTGCGCGACGCGCTCGGGCCACAACCGGGGCCGTTCGAGCTGGTCGATCAGGTGCCGTTCAAGGCGCAGAACCGCTACAGCGCCGTCCGCATCCGCGCCGGCGGCCGGGAAACGGTGCTGGCGCTCGGGGCGGTCGAAGCACTCAAGCCGTTCCTCGCCCCCGCCGACGCGGAGCGGGCCGAGAAGCACTGGCGGGAGCTGCTGCCCACCGGGCTGCGACTCTTGCTGTTCGCGGAGGGCGACCCCGGTCCGCCGTTCGCCGGATCACTTGCTGGACAATCGCTGCGGCCGCTGGCGCTGGTGGCCCTCAGCGACGAACTGCGGCCAGAGGCGGGGGCGGTGCTGGAGGCGCTGGCGGGGCAAGGGATCGCGTTCAAGGTGCTCTCCGGCGACCACCCGGAGACGGTCCGCGCGACCATCAGTCATCTGAACCTGCCGCTGGCGCGGGAGCCGATCGTCACCGGCGGCGAGTTGGAGGCCGCCGCCGACCCGGCCGCCGTGATCGCCCGGTCGAGCGTCTTCGGCCGGGTCGCCCCGCAGCAGAAGCTCGACATCGTGACCGCCCTCCAGGCCCGCGGGCATCGGGTGGCGATGCTCGGCGACGGCGTCAACGACGTGCTGCCGATCAAGCGGTCCGACCTGGGCGTGGCGATGGGGGCTGGCTCCCCGGCCGCCCGGACGGTCGCCGCGGTGGTGCTGGAGACGAACGACTTCGGCCTGCTGCCGGCCATGCTCGACGAGGGCCGGGTGATCGTCAACAACCTCCGCCGGGCGGCCAAGCTGTTCCTGCTCAAGAACGTCTACACGGTGCTACTGGTCGTGGCGGCGCTGGGGCTGCTCGACCTCGGGTTCCCGTACCTGCCGCAGCAGGTGACGTTGCTCAACGCGCTGACCATCGGCGGCCCCGCGCTGCTCATCATGGCGAGCAAGGCCCAGCCGCGGCCCGGTCCGCGGCCGGCGTTCCTGCGCGAGGTCGGCTGGTACGCCGTGGCCGCCGGGCTGGTGACGGGGACCGCGGGGCTGGTGGTCTGGCTCGTATCCGCCCGGCAACTCGGGCACGACTTCCGAACCCAGCAAACGCTGCTGCTCACGACGCTGGTCCTGGCCGGGCTGGGCAACGTGCTGATCGCCGGCGAAGGGGAGCGGCGACTGGTGGTCTGGGCGGCGTTGGCCGTGCCGGTGTACGCGGCGGTGATGTACCTGCCGCCGACGCAGTTCTTCTTCGAGCTGGCGCCGCTGACGTTACCTCAGTGGGCGCTGGCCGCGGGCGCGGCGGCGGTCGCGGTGACGGGGTGTGTACGGCTCGCCCCAACGGGGCGAGCACACTCGGCCGGAGGCTACCCGTGAATGTGATCGACGTACATTTACGCCTGACTGCGGACACGCCGGACAGCATGAACTTTGCTGACACCTATGCCGGGTTAGAGAACATCTGGTACAAGTTCGAAGCCGACGCGCACGGCAACATTACCATGTCGGCCAACGCGGACGGGTTCGAACACTTGGCCCGATACTTCTTGAAGATGGCTCGGGGGCGAAAGAGCGACGGCTATCACGCTCATCACGCACTGGAATTTGGGGCCGACCAGTACGCGGACGGCAAGGAACTCACCATCGAATTTGTCGCGGACCTTGGGTAGTCGGGGGAGCGCCGATCCCCACCCCCGGGGGCAATCATCGCTGACCCCGAAGCGTTGGAACGCCTACTGGACGAACTGCGGAATCGAATGAAACCAACCGACCAGTAGGGACTCCTGAAGGTGAAGTGAGATCGTCACGCTGCCCGGCGTCCGACCCCTTGCGCCTCCCCGGCGTCCGGCCCCTCGCTCAGGCGCACTGCCCGGACGCGCTGGCCGGTCGAGTCGTAGAAGAACACCCGGCCGTCTTCGGCCGACCATACCGCCGAGGTCCGCAACAGCCGCGGCCCCTCGACGTGGAAGACCGCTCCGCACGGCCGGCCGACCTTCGCCAGCAGGGTGCGGACCAGCGGGGCTTGCTCCGGGTCCAGTGCGTCCTGCTGACAGAGCGTCTGGTGGACGAACGCCGACAATTCTTCAAGTGTCGGCAGGGCGACGACGGCTTCGGTCATGCGGCCTCCGGGTGCGGGCGTCGGTGCCCTACACGGATCGGCCGCGACCCCTGTTCAACCCACCTCCATCGCCGGGCCGCGCCCGAATCCCCAGCCGGTCGTGCCGGTCCTACCAGCCGTGCACCTGACGCAGCGCCTCGTACAGGACGACGCCGCAGGCAGTGGCGAGGTTGAGGCTGCGGACCTTGCCGGTCGGCATGGGAATGCCGAGTAAGCGGTCGGCGTACCGCTCCCGGACGCCGGGCGGCAAGCCTTTGGTTTCACTGCCGAAGAGCAGGCAGTCGCTGTCGCGGAAGTCGGCCCGGGTGTACGGCCGGTCAGCCGGGTTGTCGATGCACCAGATGCGGGGCGCAAGCCCACCCGTGGCCACAGGTGGGCTTGCGAAGCTCGCTTCAAACTCCGCGAGCGTGATGTGCCGGACGAGGTCTACCGCCGGCCAGTAGTCCAGCCCGGCCCGCTTGAGCGACCTGTCGTCGAGGCGGAACCCGAGCCGGCCGATCAGGTGCAGCCGGGCGCCGACCGCGGCGCACAGCCGGGCCACGTTGCCGGTGTTCGGCGGCACCTCCGGCTCCCAGAGTGCGACGTGCAGCATAAGAAGAACCTAACCCCCCAACCCCCTTCCCTGGAAGGGAAGGGGGAGAAGAGTTTTTCTCCCCTCCCCGCTTCGGGGAGGGGCCGGGGGAGGGGTCAGGCTCGTGGACCCGTTCCGCCTCGTGATCCCGCCGGCCGTGCTCGACGCCATGTTGGCGCACGCACGGGCCGAGTTGCCCAGCGAGTGCGTCGGCTTCCTGGCCGGTACTGTCGTCGATGGCGTCGGCTCGGTGACGCAGTGCTTACCGCTGGTCAACGAGTTGGCCAGCCCGACCGAATTCCTGACCGAGCCGCGGAGTGTCTTCGCCGCGTACAAGGCTATGCGCGCCGCCGGCACGGACGTGCTGGCGGTCTACCACTCGCACCCGACCTCGCTGCCGGTCCCGAGCAAGAAGGACATCGAGCGGAACACCTACGGCCCCACCGTGGCGTGGGTGATCGTCGGCCTCGACGGCGACGCGCCCGAGGTTCGCGCGTGGTGGCTCTCCGACACGAGTTACCGAGAGGCGACCTGACCGGCCGGCGACAGGTATTGGTGTGTCGCCACTTGCGGCGGAAACCGCGCTGCCGGTGGCCGGCTCAAACGTTAGAGTGGCTTTCGAAAGGGCAAGGCGGATGTCGGTCGGGGGCCGCGACCGCCCGGGGGCGGCTCCGGGAGTGGCTTCGTTCCAACGGGGGGATTTAATGCAGACCACAGACCCATTCCCCTCGATCGCTGCCGTCGGCGAGGGGATCGGCCGGATCAGCGAGCGCCATTGGGATCGCTTCGTGCGGCTGATGCTGCGCGGCCCGATGGCGGATCGCGACGAGCGCTTCGTGCGACTGGTGACAGGCGCCCCGCACCCGTTCGCCAACCTCGCGGTGGTTTGCAAACCCGACGACCTGGAGAGCACGAAGGCGGCGATGCAGACGCTCCGGACGTGCGGCGCCCCCGCCGCGCTGAACTATACCGGTCGCGTGCCCACACCCGTTCACGAGTACCTGGTGGGTCAGGGCTTCGAGCCGCACGCGCCGTTGGTGGCGATGGCGGTGGACATCGACCGCCTGGCCGACACATCGCTGCCGGAAGGATACTCGTATGTCCGGATCGGCCCCGGCCCCGAGTGCGCGACCTGGGCGAGTTGCTTTGCCACCGGCTTTGGTTTTCCGCCGATCCTCGGCGATGTCTTCTCGCCGGCCGTGCTGGGGCCTAATCCCACGGCCGGCGCCCCCGCGCAGTTCTTCGCGATCGTCAAGGATGGCCGGCCGGTCTGCACCACGATGCTCTACCTGGAGAACGGCGTCGCCGGGATTTACTGCGTCGCGACCGTGCCCGAGGAGCGCGGGAAGGGCCTGGGCGCCCATGCCGCCTCGGAGCCGCTTCGTCTGGCTCGCAAGCTGGGGTATCGAGTCGGCATCTTGCAAGCGACGGAGGTCGGGCATCCGATTTACCTTCGGCTCGGCTATCAGGATGTCGGTGAAGTGCCGGTCTACGTGAGGATGCCGGGCCCTTGAGGATTAGATGCGTTCGCCCTGAGGTTCGCCATGCCGCGCCGCCTCGTCGCCCTCGTCGCCGTCCTCGCTGCTCATTGCTCCCCCGCCGCCGACCCCGGACTGCGGTTCGAGGTCCGCCTCGCCGCGGGCAACGTCCCGGACCCGCCCGCCGCTGGCCGGGTGCTCGTCGCCGTCGGCCCGGCCCGCGGTGTCCCGAGCTTCACCCGCACCCAGCCGCCGGTCCTGCCCGTCCTCGGCGCCGATGTGGAGAAGTTCACCGCCGACACCACGGTGACACTCGACGGCAACTCCGCGACGTTCCCGCTCACGCCGCTGAATGAACTGCCGGCCGGCGAGTACACGGCGCGGGCGGTCTTCGCCTTCAACCGCGACGTCAACCTGCCCGACGCCCCCGGCAACCGGTACTGCGACCGGGTCCGGGTGAAACTCGACCCGAAGGCCGGCACCACCGTGAAACTCACCCTCGACAAGACCTACGAGGAGGAGGTGCCGGAGGAGACCGCCACCCACAAGTACCTGAAGCTGCCGTCGAAGTTGCTCTCCGACTTCCACGGCCGGCCGATGGTCTGCCGCGTCGGCGTAGTGCTGCCGCCGGAGTTCGAGACTCAGAAGAATAAGAAGTATGCGCTGATCGTCCACATCGGCGGGTTCGGCACCCGGTACACCCACGCCGAGCGGATCGCACCGGACCCGCGGTTCGTGCAAATCCTGCTCGACGGCGCCGGGCCGTTCGGCGACCCGTATCAGGTCAACTCCGCCAACAACGGCCCCTACGGCGACGCGCTGACAAAGGAAGTCATCCCGTACATCGAGAAGACCTACCGCTGCCTCGGCACCCCGAAAGCCCGGTTCACCTGCGGCGGGTCCACCGGCGGCTGGGTCTCCCTCGCCCTCCAGGTCTTCTACCCGGACTTCTTCAACGGCTGCTGGTCGCAGTGCCCGGACGGGGTAGACTTCCGCGCCTACGAGTTGATTAACGTCTACACCGACGCCAACGCCTACGCGAATCGCTGGGGGTTCGATCGGCCGTCGAAGCGGACCATCGACGGCGACACGGTGTTCACCGTCCGCCACGAGTGCCAGCTGGAGAACGTGCTCGGCCGCGGCGGGCGGTGGGAGCTGTCCGGCCGGGACTGGGCGTCGTGGAACGCCACCTACGGCCCGCGCGGCGCCGACGGCTTGCCGGTGCCGCTCTGGGACGGCAAGACCGGGGCGATCGACAAGTCCGTGCTGCCGCACTGGGAGAAGTACGACCTGCGGCTGGTGCTGGAGCGGAACTGGAAGACGCTCGGCCCGAAGCTGGCCGGCGGCAAGGTCCACATCTGGGTCGGCGACGCGGACGACTACTTCCTCAACAACGCCGTCCACCGCCTCAAGGCGTCGCTGGTGAAACAGATCGACCCGAAGTTCGACGGCACCATCCTCATCGAGCCGCGTAAGCCGCACTCCTCCGGTGGGTGGACGCAGAAACAGATGCTCGACGAGATGGCAGACCGCGTCCGGCGGGAATGACGCTTTGTTGAAATCCTGTCCGGGGGTGTGGTCCCCCGGAATGTGGTGGGCCGGTCTTCAGCCCGAAGGGCTGGGAGTTCTCAGCCCAGGGCGCAGCCCTGGGGACGCGGATACCGGCCCTCTCCAGCCCGAAGGGCTGGGACAACGAGTCGCCCAACTGTCCCAGCCCTTCGGGCTGGGGTGGTTATCGACTGGCCACCCAGGGCTGCGCCCTGGGCTGAGAACTCCCAGCCCTTCGGACTGAAAACGGGGCCCCGTTCGCCAGGGTCACGACACAGCACGGGAATGACGGATGAACGGGGAGGACCCGGGCCGGCCCCGTATCACCGTCGGTCGCCGGGGGGACAAAATCGAGAATTCGTGAGACTGGTTCGGGCCATTTTGCGCCAATCGGGGAGAACTCCCGAGGGCTTCGCCATGTCCGCCGACCCCCGCCGCGTTAAGGACCTGTTCGTCGCCGCCCTGGACCTGCCCGACGACCCGGCCCGCCGGGCGCTCCTCGACCGCGAGTGCGGCGACGACGCCGAGCTGCGCCGGCGGCTCGACGGGCTGCTGGCCGCCCACGACCGCCCGGACGCCGCCCTCGGGCAGCCGTTCGCCGTCCCGCCAGCCGACCCTGACGACGCCACTCGCACCGCTAACTCGGAAGCCAGCCCTGCCACCGCCGACTACCCGCCCGGCGGCGAGGCCGGGGTGGTCATCGCCGGCCGGTACGCCCTCCTGGAACGCATCGGCGAAGGCGGCATGGGCGAGGTCTGGGTGGCCAAGCAGACCGAGCCGGTCCAGCGCAAGGTCGCCGTCAAGCTCATCAAGGCCGGGATGGACTCGAAGGCGGTCGTCGCCCGGTTCGAGGCCGAGCGGCAGGCGCTGGCGCTGATGGACCACCCGAACATCGCCCGGGTACTCGACGGCGGGCTGACCGAGAAGGGTCGGCCGTTCTTCGTCATGGAACTGGTCAACGGCCTGTCGCTGACCCGGTTCTGCGACGAGGCCAAGCTCACCCCGAAAGAGCGGCTGGAACTGTTCGTGCCGGTCTGCCAGGCGGTGCAGCACGCCCACCAGAAGGGGATCGTCCACCGAGACCTGAAGCCGTCGAACGTCCTGGTCACGCTCTACGACGGCCGGCCGGTGCCCAAGGTGATCGACTTCGGTGTCGCCAAGGCGACCGGCGGGCGGCTGACCGACCAGACGTTCTCGACGCAGTTCGGCTCGGTGGTCGGGACGCTGGAGTACATGGCCCCGGAGCAGGCGGGCTTCAGCGCCGTGGACGTGGACACCCGGGCGGACGTCTACTCGCTGGGGGTGATCCTGTACGAGCTGCTGACCGGGCTGCGGCCGTTCGACGGGGACCGGCTGCGGAAGGCGGCGTTCGACGAGGTGCTACGGATCATCCGCGAGGAGGAGCCGCCGAAGCCGAGTACCAAGCTGTCCACCGCCGCGTCGCTGCCGTCGCTGGCGGCGGTGCGGCGGACGGAGCCGAAACGGCTGGCGGCGCTGATGCGAGGGGAACTGGACTGGGTGGTGATGCGGTGCCTGGAAAAGGACCGCGGCCGACGCTACGAGACGGCCAGCGCCCTGAGCCGGGACGTGCAGCGCTACCTGGCCGACGAGCCGGTGGAGGCCCGACCGCCGTCGGGCGGGTATCGGCTGCGGAAGTTCGTGCGGCGCAACCGCGGCCCGGTGCTGGCGGCGGCGGTGGTGCTGCTGACGCTGCTCGGCGGGATCGCCGGCACGACCTGGGGGTTGGTGGAGTCGGACGCCGCCCGCCGCGCCGCCGAGGCCGCCGAGAAGAGCGAGCGGATCGAGCGCGGCCGCGCGGACGCCGAGCGGCACAAGGCCGACGCCGCCCGTCGGGAGGCGGAACGGAGTGCCGCCACCTTGCAGTTGGACCTGGACCTGGCCGAGATCCGGGACGATTCACAGAGCGGGGTGCTCCGGCTGGCCCGCACCCTCAAGAGGTTGCCCGCCGACGCCCGGGAGTTGCGCGAGTTCGCCGTCGTCGCAGTCCTGGCCGTCGGGCAGGAGTACGCCCCGCTCGTGCCGCCGATCACCCACGACGGGTGGGAGGACGTGGGGTATGACCAGCTCACGCCGGACGCCCTCACCCTGCTGACCCTCGGGGACGACGGCGCGGCCCGACTTTGGGATACCCGCACGGCCCGGCCGGTCGCCGTGCTGCGACAGGGCAATGAGCGGGTCATCAGCTGTGCGCTCAGCCCGGACGGCCGGACCGCGGTCACCGATTCCTGGGACGGCGTGGTGCGGTTCTGGGATGTACCGGGCGGGGCTTTCCGTGCGCAGACGGAATCTCGGCCGGACCGCTACGACAGCTCGTCCGGCTGGATAGCCATCCAGAACAAACCGGCACCCAAAACCGTTCCGGTCTCCACGAACCGCGTGCTGACGGCGAATCACGCCGGCCGGGAAGGTAAGAAAGCGGGGTCGGAAAGCCTGGTCGAGCTGTGGGACACGACGACGGGCCGCCGGGTCGCCCGCCTCGACCGGCCGGGTCTGGCTATCTGGCTCGAGTTCTTCGCCGAGGGACGGTGGGTTCTGGGGATCACGAACGAGTCCACCATCGTGATCTTCTCGGCCGACGACGGGCGGGAACTGACCCGGGTAATCCACCCGAACCTCGGCCCGGATTCGTACATCTCGGAAATCTGGTCGCCGACTGGCCGGCGGATCATCACCTATGTGAGATCCCACAATTCGAATGTTAAGTATTTCAACGTCTGGGAGGGAGGGAAATGGCGTCAAATCCAACGGAGCGGATTCAATTACCGTAGTACCATTGTGAAGAAAACAGGCGAGCGCGCCAGCTACTCGTATAACTTTGAGCCGCAGGGTGTTCAGGAGCTGTCCGACGACCGGTTAGTCATCAATGACGGAGGCGAGTGGTTAGTGTTCCAGGGCCAGGGGACAGAGCCTGTCCTCCGTTTCGCCGCCAACAAGGACGCAATGCTCTCGGGGGACACCCTTCACGGCTGGGATGGCACACTCATAGACGTGCGGGCCGGGAAACGTCTCATCCCACCCCCGGGGCGCCGGTTCCACCCAGACCTCGCCCGGTTCGCAGCGGACGGCCGATTTGTAGGAGTCAATTTCGGCGATATGTGGTGTCTGATTGACACGGTCACCGACAAGAAACTCCTTACCATGTCTGACGGGACAGTCTCGAACTTGACACACTGGATGTTTGACGTGAGCGGGATGCCGTTCGCCCATCTGCCAGGTGTCGGTCAGTGTTGGGTCATTCAACGCGGCGGCATACCTGGCGTCCAAATCCTGTTGACCCCGACCACCCTGTCTCCCCTTTCCCCGGACCGTCTGGAGTTGTGGGCGCAGGTCGCCGTCCGCGGGGAACTCGGCCCGGACGGCACGTTCGTGAAGTGGGACAAGGAGACCTGGGAGCGGAAGCGGCAGGAGCTGGCCGCCAAGCCCACTCCCTATCCCGACTTCCCGTTCCCCGGCCACGTCGCCGCCGACAAGCTCCACTGGCTCCGGCAGGAGTTCGAGGCCGCGAACGACCCGGCGGAGAAACTGCGGCTCGTCGAGGAGTTGCTCCGCCGGTCCGCCGAAAGCCCCGACCCGCACGAGGCCGTCCGCTGGCGGATCGAGCGGATGAAACTCGTCCCCGAGCCGGCCCCGCCGCCACGGGCGGCGCGGTAGAATGATGATGACTCCCGAGGGCCAGCCGATGCCGATCACCATCCGCGACGAGACCACCGCCGCTACCCTGGCCGCGACCGACACGCCGCAAGAACTGCTCGGGCCGGACGGCCAGGTACTCGGCCGGTTCCTGCCGGCCATCCCCGGTATGCGCTTCCCCGAGTTCGGCGTCACCGACGAGGAGATGGACCGCCGGCTGAACGACCCGAACGCCAAGTGGGTCACCGGCGACGAGGTGATGGCCCGACTCCGTTCGCTCCGGGACGTGCCCTGATGTTCGAGTACCGCTGGCTGGAAACAACTCTGGACGAACTGGCCAACCTCTACGTTGCCGCCGACAGGCCCGAGTGGGAGCGGATGGCCGCCGGAGTCGAGCGGCTCAACGCCCGGCTGGCGGCCGACCCGTTGGACGTGGGCGAGTCGCGCGGCGGCGGGTATCGGGTCGCTTTCCTCCCCCTGCTCATGGTGTCGTTCCACGTCGATGAGGTGAACCGGATAGTCCGCGTCACCGCCGTCAGCCGGTACGGTCGCTGACCCGCCGCCCCGTCCGGTGGTACGCGGAGACAGGAGGCGTTGCCATGCGCGAGATCGAGGCGGCATACGTCAACGGGGTGTTCCGCCCCGTCGGGCTGCTGGCCCTGTGGGACCGGTCGGACCAGAAGTAACAGCGCTTGTGATACAATCTCTCGCGGAGGAGAACCGATGCCGCTCCGCGATCACTTCCGACCGCCGGTCAGCACCCGAGCCTCGTGGGAAGGGTTCCACGGCATGTGGCCGGCCGCCATCGTTCAACACTTACGCAAGCAACTACCGCCCGGCTACGTCGCCGAGCCACGGGTCCACCTCGGGGCACTGTTCGAGATCGATGTCAACGCTTACGAATCGGACGACGCCCCGATTCGCCCGGGCGGTCCCGTCTCCGGTGAAGGGGAGGCACCAGCTGCGTGGACCGCCGCCCATCCGATTGTCGCTGTCGAGACCGACGTGCCGGACGAGTACGAGTACGAGGTCCGCATCTACGACGCCGAGCGGCACCGGACTCTGGTAGCGGCCATCGAGATCGTCAGCCCGGCCAACAAGGACCGTCCCGAGAAGCGGAATGCGTTCGTCGGCAAGTGCGCCGCCCTCTTGCAGAGGGGTGTGGCGGTTAGCATCGTCGATCTGGTCACGATCCGGCAGTTCAACCTGTTCGCCGAGCTCATGGCGTTCATCGGCCACGAGGAACTGGCCCCGGTTCCGACCGCGCCGCCCGTATACGCGGCGTCCTGCCGCCGGCTGCCGCGGGGGAAGAAGTACTTCCTGGAGTCGTGGTCGCAACCGCTGTCGGTCGGCCAGCCGCTGCCGACGCTACCGCTGTGGCTGGCGGAAAGCCTGATTCTGCCGTTCGACCTGGAGCCGAGCTACGAGCAAGCCTGTATCGACCTGTGGATCACCTGAGTGGTGAGGCCGTGACCGTCGCCCCCCTGCCGCCCGACGGGTCGTTCGCGGCGGTGTACGCCGAACTCCGCCGGCTGGCCGCCGCCAAGCTCGCCGGCGAGCCGGCCGGGCACACCCTCGACGCCACCGCCCTCGTTCACGAGGCGTACCTGCGGCTGGCCGGGGTGACCGGGTTCGAGAGCAAGAGTCACTTCGTTCGCGCCGCGGCCGAGGCGATGCGACGAATCCTCGTCGATCACGCCCGGAAGAAGCGCGCCGACAAGCGCGGCGGCGGCGGCAAGCGGTTCGAGTTGTCCGAGGCCGACCGGGTCGCAGTCACCGACCCGGACACCGTGCTCGCCGTTGATGAGGCGCTGACCGCCCTGGCGGCCGAGGACCCGGGGTCGGCGGACGTGGCCCGGCTGCGGCTCTTCGCCGGGCTACCGGTGGACGAGGCGGCGGACGCGCTCGGGGTGTCCCGGGCGACCGCGTTCCGCGACTGGGTCTACGCCCGAGCCTGGCTCACCGCCGCCCTGGCCGACACCTGAGGTAGACGCTGGCGGGAGGCGTCGCACTCGCCATCGGGAGGAGCATCCCCGGCAGCGGCGTTCCGACCCAGCCGGTTAACGTCTGCCGCCCTGTCCGGCAAGCAGTGCTCGGAACCGTGGCCCTGTCGGCGAATCGGGCAGGCACCTTCCCCCATGTGTCCAGATGAATACTTGCCGCTCTCGCGGGAAGATTTGGAATGAACTATTCTTACCAAGTTGATGGGTACTAAGAGCTTACGGAAATCTGCTTCGGTGGAGTTGGGCAGTTCGGCGCCTCATTTCGACTTTTTTTTGTCACGGCACCGAAATTGTCTAGTATTTTTTTGATGAGGGGGTTATACCCCTGAGCCGTTCCCAAGTGGATCGCCGAGGCCGGGCCGGCCTCCGTCAGATAGACGGCATTCTCCGTGCCCGCCCGCCCCTCCCCGACCCGACGGTTAGCGCTTCCCTTATCGAACCGCGACCGGTTCGCCGGTCGCGTTGCGCCCGCGGTCCGTCCACGACCCCATACCGGGGACCAGCCATGTCCGGAGCCGACCTTGTTCTCGCCGCCATTCTGTTGACCACCCCACCGGGTACCCCGGAGCCGACCCCGCCGGCGGACCGCTGGCCGAGCCTGCGCGACGCCATCCACCACGTTGCCGTCGAGTGGGAGATCCTCGACCCCCGCGAGACCCGGTACGTGCTGGCCCGGCCGGAGGACTTCTCCGCCGACCTGAACATGCTCCGCCGCCGCTACCGGGAACTGGCCGACGCCCCGCCGGCCGCCGACGGGTTCCGCTTCCCCGACCGCAACGCGGTCAACGAGACGGTCCGGTTCAACCGCGCCTTCCGCAAGCACCTCGACCAGCGGCAGCAGTTGGAGACGGACCGCACCGACGCCCTGCGGAAGGTGATGTCCGAGACCGATCGACTCTACGCCGTCTGGGACTCGGTCCGCGATGCGCGCTGCGAGTTCTACTACGTGGCGGTCCGCCGGACGGCG
This sequence comes from Fimbriiglobus sp., assembly GCA_035699305.1. Lineage (GTDB taxonomy): Bacteria > Planctomycetota > Planctomycetia > Gemmatales > Gemmataceae > DASSAT01. The sequence continues at coordinate 16,166 of DASSAT010000369.1, forward strand.
CTGAAGAAGCTCCGCGACCTGATCGGCGAGAAGGCGTACCTGGCTGGCACCCTGCCGCCGGGGGTGCCGACCTGGCGGTTCAACCAGCTGAAGTAGGGGCAAAGGGCAAGGGCAAGGGGCAAGGGGCGAGGGGCAAGGGGCAAGGGGCAAGAGTAAAGACATCCGACCGGAGACAGCCGGGTGTCTTTACTCTTGCCCCTTGCCCCTCGCCCCTGATTTTTCCTCTCTCGCCCCATGCCCCTCGCCCCTGGAAAGTGTTCTACGCTTCCGGCGGGGAGCATTCCTACCCGTCGGGGAGGTGGGCCGTGAACGCCATACTTATCGAGAAGTTGCTGGGCGGGGATCGGAAGTGGTCCGGCCCGTGCGTGGTGGTGTTGGACGCCGAGGCGTCGGTGAAGACGCCCGGCCCGGACAGCATCCAGGGCGGCGGGATGAAGTCCTACGCCCCGCGGTTCTCGTCCGGGCGGATCGAGACCGACGCCGCGTGCCTGCTGAAGGAGCACGCGGCGCTGCTGATGGTCGCCCAGCAGTCCCATAAGGACGGGACCGGCGCGGTCAAGCTCCGCCAGACGCTGGTGGTCGCGGACCTGGCGCACGTGGTCGCCGTCGAGTTCGCCAAGCTGGCGCCGCTGGCGGGGCTGGGGGTCGAGCCGCCGGTCATCCGCGAGGACGCCGAGTACCGGCCGGGGATGCTGGTGGGGTAAGCCCCCTGGGACCGCGGCCGTCCCGGCCGCTCTTGC
>DASSAT010000370.1:0-11446 GCA_035699305.1 Fimbriiglobus sp.
GCCGGGTGCTGGAGCCACTGGTTCCTCTTCCCGCCGCTGCCGGGCGAACTGGACGGCTACAAGCTGCCCGACGTCCGCGACCTGTCGCTGGAGCTGTTGGTCGAGCGGTTCGGCCCGGTGTGGGACCTGTGCAAGCAGTACGGGGTGACGTTCGACCTGGAGTGTCACCCGTCCGAGCGGGCGATGGGCGACCTGGAGTCGGCGTCCGACTACATCAACCACATGGTGAAGGCCGGCTACGAGGGCGTGGTCGGGTTCAACCTCGACGGCAGTCACCTGGAGTGGCAGAACGTGTCGGTGGTGCAGTTCATCCGCGAGTTCCACCAGTACATTCACTGCGCGCACGTGAAGGGGGTATGGGTGGCGCGGGAGCACTGCCGGGCCGGACGGCTCGGCGGGCACCGGCCGATGGGCCACTGGGCCAACGGCTGGAACTTCGTGACCGCCGGGACGGCCCGGGACGCGAACTCGCTCGAAGACATCTTCATCGAGCTGAACCGGGTGGGGTTCGACGGGGCGGTGTCGATCGAGTGGGAGGACAACGACGCCGACCAGCTGGCCGGGGCGAAGGCAGCGCTGGCCAACGCCCGCCGCGCCGACCTGCCGCCCAGCGGCATGAAGCACGACGAGATGCTCAAGGGGTGACAGCCCGAAAGCGCCCGCCCATCGCACCGGGCGGGCGCGTCTGTTACCATGACAACGGTAATCCGAAGGAGCCGCACATGAGCAAGATCGTCCTCGACGACGAGATGGTGGCGAAGCTCAACGGGCTAACACAGCAACTCGAACTGTACGACAAACAAGGCAACCTGCTCGGGTACTGCACCCCGGTGGACGCCCACCTGCACGCGGTCGATCTCCCGGGCCCGGACCCGTTCTCCGACGAGCAGACCGCTGTGGCGCTGAAGAACCCCGACCCGGGTCGCCCGCTGGCCGACATCCTCGCCGACCTCCGCAGGCGATACCCGCAATGAACTACACCGTCGCCTGGCGTCGGGAGGCCGAGGATCAGTTCACGGCCCTGTGGATCCGGTCGGTCGATAAGAACGCCATGACCGGGTACATGGACCAGATCGACCGCATCCTCGGACGGGACCCCCACGACCAAGGGGAGTCGCGGAACGAGAACACCCGGCTGGCGTTCTTCCGGCCACTGGTCGTTCGCTACCAAATTGATGAGGCGACCATGACCGTCACCGTCGTCTCCATCAAGTGGGTCGGCCGCTGAGCAACCGGGGGACACATCATCTCCCCATGCTCGCCGTGTCGTCACCCCGGCCGGCTTTGGCAACAGTGCTTCCAGGCTGCCCAGCGGCATGCGGCACGACGAGATGCTCAAGGGGTAAGGCTGCAAACCCCGGGGGCGGCGAACCCGTCACCCCAGTCGCGCCTCCATCCCGTCAGCCGAGGAGGCAACCCGTGGCTGACTCCGCGACCGAACGCGACATCGTACTACTCGACCTGTACAACTCGCTCGGCCGCCGCCGGCGGCCGGAGGACGTGGCTCAGCTCGTCCTCGACGGGTTTACCGATCTGTACACTGACGCCGAGCGGCGGCTGATCCGCAAGGCCGCCCGCGGCGCCCTGCGACATCCCGCAGTCGGCTACACCTCGATGTCCGAGGACTTTGCCCGGCCGGTCGGCATGGCGTCGCAGTTGGTCACCGCGTACACCCTGTTCGATGCCGTGCCGCAGCTCCCACCGGATGCCTCCGACGATCCGGCCGCGATCGGTCCGTTCCTCGCCGCCGCCAGCCAGACGATCGGCAAGGCGGTCGGGGCGAACGACTTCAAGTCCGACCGGCTGAACCGAGCCGCCCGCAAGGCGGCCGGGCTCGACCTGGCGAAGCGACAGTACAACAAGCGATTCCGACTGTTGACCCGGATGGAGGCCAAGCGGGACCGGCTGGCCCGGGAGCTGCGCAAGCGGTTCTTCACCCTGGTGAGCAAGTCCCGGCTTGCCTCGCAGGTGCCTTGGGAGGAGTTTGCCGCCGACCCGACGTCGGCTTGTTTCATCGCCTACTACACGGCCCGGTGCAACCTCCGCAGCGAGTTCACCATCAGCGGTCAGCAGCGGCCGTACGACGAGATCGCCGACGCCCTGTTCGCCGTCTGTAAGCGGACCCCGTCCACGAACTGGTGGGCGGTCGCACATGCCTTCCCGGACCGGGAGGTTCTGGCCCGACTCGATGACGGACGGAAGGGACAGCTACTTGCTCGGTGGTTCAGCGTTCTGGAGGACGTCGCCGGATTCCTGCGGGAGGTGTGGGAGGCGAACCGGTTCGACCGGGCGACGATGATCGTCCGCCGGGGGAACGACTCGTCCACCTGGAACGCCACCGCCGGGGCCTGGAACAAATCCCTTGAGAGCTGGATTGCCCTCCTGCACGCGCTCGACGCCGACGAGTTACTGGACGCCGTCTGTCCGGGCAAGGTGCTGCGGCTGATGGCCGCGGACGTGGCTTACTGGCACCGGTCCGCCGGGGGCGGACTGGACCAGGACACCGCCGTCTGGGCCGAGCTGCCGTTCCCCTGGGACGTGCTGGCCGGCCGGGCCGAGTGCCCGCGGTCGCTGGTCGAGGAGGTCTGCGGGCGGCACGGAGTCGATCCGGTGAAGAAGGGGTGGACAGCACCGCGGCCGGACCGGGCAGTGGCGGCATTCCGACCGACACCCGAACTGGTCCATGGGGTGACGGTCGGCCATCCCGGACTGGCATACATCCTGCGCAAGGCCGGGTTCTTCTCCGGGAAAGGTGTACGGATGCCGACTGACTGAAGGGAATCGCACGGGTCGAGTGGTAGCTCAGTGGTAGAGCGGCCGGCTCTTCACCGGTTGGACACAGGTTCGAGCCCTGTCCGCCCGGCCCGTGCGTTCGTCCTGGGGTAGCTCAGTGGTAGAGCGGCCGGCTCGTTTCCGGCTGGACGCAGGTTCGAGCCCTGCCCCCAGGTCTTCACCACTCCCAGACCCGCGCTGGATGGTGGACGTATCATCTCCCCATGCTCACCCACGCCCCGCGCGCCCTGGTCGTCGGCCTCGCCGGGATCGCCGCCTGCGTCGTCCTGCTGTTGGTCGCCGGTATGATCGCGTCCGACGGCAAGACCGGCTACGAACTGGTCAAGGACCTGTTCGTCCCGCTCATCGGGCCGCTGGTCGCGGTGCTGATCCCGGTCCTGGTCCTGTACGTCCTGCCGCTGGGGCAGAGTCAGCAGCGGCTCGCCCTGGACCTGTGCACGCAGTACTTCAGCGAGGAGATGCGCGACGCCCGCAACGTCGGCTGGCAGCACTTCGTCACCGAGCAGCGGAAGCTCCCGCCGGTCCGCCGGGCCGAGCGGCTCAACCACTTCCTCGACTACCTCTCGGAGCCGGAGGTCCACCGGTCCGTGGACCCGTTGACCGACACCGTCTACCAGAAGACCTCGCGCGTGCTGGATTTCTTCGCGCTGGTCAACGGGTGCGTCGCCCGGGGCGTGGCCGACCCGGAGATCGCCCGGGACTTCCTGCTCTTCTACTACCTGTGGTGGCGGGACGAGATCATGGACCCGATGCGCAAGACGAAGCGAATCGCCGCCGACCACCCGAAGGTCAAGCCGGTCTGGTGGGGGCCGCTGACCCACCTCGACGCGCTCGCCGAGCCGCGGGCGTAGGCGCTCCCCCGCTTACACCAGGGTGTTAACCGCGGGCAGCGTCCCCGACCGTCGGCCGCACGGTTTCTCCAGGGCCACGATTGCGTCACGGCGAGCCGCAAACTTCCGCTGAGCATGTCTCGCGCCAATTGCGCGATCGACGACCATTCTCGACCGCACAATATATCGGAAAAACCGACACAGTTCGCTTTTCCCGCTCGGAACCGATACTAGGGTTCTTGCAAGTCGGGGGTGGTCAACGCGACCTCTGACGCCTAACACCAGTCACCAAACCGCAATCGGGAGGCACCGCCCATGCTTACTCGCAAGACGGCCAAGCTGAACGTCACCCGCCTGGAAGACCGCTGGAACCCGGCCACGTTCCAGGCCGACCTGACCACCGTGGGGGCGTCCGCCTCGTTCTTCGGCGGCGACGGCGCTCAGCACACCAGCCCGGGGATCTTCCAGCAGTTCGACGGCGCCAACCTGGCCCAGCTCGACACCTTCCTCGCGATGGACGCCGCCAGCGCCGAGCAGGGGTATAACACCGACGGCGTGACCCAGTTCGACACGATCGACGCCGACACCCACGCGATCCTCCGCAGCGACCTGCCGCTGGTGGACATCGGCGGGGTGCAGTACCGCGAGTTCGTCCTGGACCTCCAGGAGGGCAACTCGCCGAGGGCGCGGTTCGTCTCGCTGGACGACGTGAAGGTGTTTGCCGGTTCGACCCCGACCGCGACCGGCCTGAACCTGACCGCCAAGACCCTGGCCGGCACCACCCTGGTCTACGACCTGGACTGGCAGCTCGGGCGGTCCGACATCTTCGACCCGGTGGACAACTCGGTGGCGCTGGACTCAAAGCTGGGCGGCAGGAACACGGTGGACATGCTGTTCTACCTGCCGGACTCGCTGCTGGCCGCATCCGGCGACCCCTACGTCTACCTGTACTCGAAGTTCGGGACCAGCACCATGCCCGGCGGCAACGACCTGTCCACCGAAGGCAAGGCCGAGTCGTGGGCCCGCGGGTTGGGCGGGGTGCCGGTCGGCCCGTTCGCGGCGGGCACGATCAGCGCGACCGACTTCAGCAACTCGGGCAGCCCGGCCCCGGCCCCGGCCCCGCCGCCGACCGACACCACCAGCAGCAGCGACAGCGGCACCGTCTGGCTGTAAGCCGATGGACCCTTGACTACGCGACCGGGGCGGGGATCATCCCCGCCCCGCCGTCATTTCTCGGCCGGCTTCGGCAGCAGCGACTCCAGGCCCGCCCAGGCGTCCGCCGCTGGCGGACCTTCGACTGTCACCCACGCGCCTTCGCTGCGGACCTGCAGGTCCGCCCGGTCGGCCAGCGTGTCCGTCACGCGCGCTTTCAGTTTCGACGCCGCGTCCGGGCTGGTCGCCCGGACCGCGGCGGTCAGCCGCAACTCCGGCTCCAGCGACACGCCGACCGCCACCGCCCGCACCCCGGCGAGCCGGGCCGGCAGGTCCGGCCGCTTCGCCAGCGCGGCGACCACTTTCAGCGCCGGGTTCGCGGACCAGTCGTCGGCGTCCGTCGCCGCCCAGGCGACCGACGCCGGGCTGAGCCGCGCCAGCGACTCCCGCAGCCCGGCCGGCAGGTGCGCGCCCGGCGGGCCGGTCCGGGCGGGCGGCTCCAGGTCCGCCGGGTCCAGCGCGAACAGGTACGTCCGCGGGTCGGGGTTGGTCATGGTCATCGCCACCCCGCCGAGATCGGCGCCGTAGCGGACCTGACCGCTGGCCGCCGTCGTCTGGATGGCCCGCAACCGCTTCAGGAAGTCGGACCGGTCGGTCAGCGGTTCCCGCAGCACGAGCACGACGACCACCTTGAGCGGTTGGTTCCCCGTCAGCGTCAGCCCGCCGACGATGTGGTCGATCTGCTCGGGCTTCAATCCGAGTCGGTCGAGCGCCGCCAGGACGCGATCGGGTACGCCGCTGGCCGCGAGCGCCGCCCGCGGGTCCGCCTGCGTTCGCCCGGCGTGGGCCACAAGCGGCCCCGGCTGCACGGCGAAGGCGACGGTGGTCTCGGCCGGCAGGTACGCCAGCCCGGCCAGCGCGGCGGGCGGGACGGTGGCCGTGGACTTCGCCGCGCCGGGGCCGGTCGGGTCGGTCGGCCGCCCGCCGGGTCGGCGGTACACGGCGTACAACCCGACGCCGAGGATGATTAACCCGAGCGCCGCGCCGAGCAGCGCGGGCGACCGCAGCGACCGGCCCGGCGGCCCCTCGCCCGAGACCGACCACTGCGGCGCGACCGGCGGCCGCGGCTCGTCGTCGCCGACCGGCGTGCGGACCGGGAACGCCTCGCCGCAGCGCGGGCAGACCGCCCGGCCGGTCGGCGGGGCCTCGGCCAGCGACACGCCCGCGTTGCAGTAGGGGCAGGAGAGTTGCATCTTGAAATCCCAAATCCCAAATCCCAAATCCCAAATCCCAAATCCCAAATCCCAAATCCCAAATCCCAAATCCCAAGCCCGAGTTCGGGTTTGGGATTTGGGATTTGGTGTTTGGGATTTCGCCGAGTTATTCGTCCTGGTCGTCGGGGTCGGACAGGTTGCCGGCGCGGAGCACGTCGATCAGGCCGGACCACCCCGCGGCTGGCGGACGGGCCGGGCGGTCGGCCCGATGCGGGCCGGCGGCGAAGAACGCTGGCTCGGCCCCCAGGATCAGGTCGAGCACCCAGCACCCGCGGCCGTGGGTGGGGCTGTCCGGGGCGTGCGCCTCCGTCCCCCGGCAGTGCCGCAGGAGCGCCTCCTCGTCGCAGTCCGCGTCCAGCAGCGCGTCGCCCAGGATCGGCATCCGGTCGAACGCCCGGTCCGCCACGATCGCCTTCGCCAGCCCGAGGACCGTGGACGTCCGCCACGCCGGCTCGAACCGGTATGGGCGGTACGGGTTGCCGACCAGGTCCAGGAGGGACCGGCCCAGCGCCTTGCGGTCGGCCTTCTCCATCTGCCCGCGCTGCTCGCTGTGCTTGAGGTTGGCGAACTCCTCCTCCCGCTGCGCCGTGTTGCAGGCGGTCGAGTACCGCACGCGGACGCTGCGGCTGCCGTCCTGGTCGGCCTCCTCGTCCCCCTTGTCCTTGAGCTTCAGGGCCAGCGAGGCGTACAGGCTGGACCCGGCCCGGGACCGGGTAGCCTCGATGACCAACTCCCGGACGCGGGCGAGCTGCGCCGGTCCGGGCGGCAGCGCCAGAAGCGCCGCCACCGCCTCGACGGCGTGCGGGACCGCCTCGCCGGCCTCCTCGACGGCGGTGCCGGCGGCCCGGCAGGCGGCCTGGAAGAGGACCGCCGACGGGTTGGTCTTGCGGGCGAGGGTGTGGTGGAAGCTGTCCGGGTCGGCGTCCGGGTCGGCGGCGAGGACGATCTGCCGCTGCACCTCCCGGGCGGCGTCGGCCCCGGCGCGCGCGGCCGGCTCCAGATGGGGCAGGAACTCCGCCGCCTCGGGGCGGTCGGCCGCCGCGCCGGCGTTGCGCTCGGCCCACTCCAGGGCGTCGCGCGGCGGCCCGGCCGGGACCGCGTCCCACGCCCGGCGGACCACGGCGCAGGCCAGCAAGTGCCACTGCCGCGGCGACAGCCGCCGCTCCACCACCCGGAGCATCCCATCCGGGTCCTTCGCCCTGAGCCAGTCGGCTTCGGTCATGGCTTCGTCTTCCCGTCGGCCGCCGTCACACCGCCCCGTTCATCTTTACCCGATGGACCCGGCGCAGGCTACCACCCGTTGCGGACGTTTCTAGTTGGTCGGGCGAGCCGTCGCAGCCCGGCCGACCCGATACGGATTCACTTGACACCGCCCCTTCGGAGTGTAGTGAATATGTGTTCACTAATCCGCACCCTACCCCGGAGGCCCCATGTTCACTCCGACGCTTCCCCTACTGCTCGCGTTCGCCGCCGAGCCGACGCCGGCCGTGACCCTCCCGGCCGAGGTCAGCGCGCAGCCGGGGCGGATCGTCCGCCTCCAGGCCAAGACCGACTGCAAGCTCGTCCGCTGGGCGCTGGCGTCCGACGACGCGGACCTGGTGCCGTTCCCCGATGGCAAGGTCGCCCTCTTCTGTAGCCCCAAGCCCGGCCGCTACCCCGTGCTCGCCTGGACCGCCGCGGGCGACGTGCCGTCGGAGGCGGCCCGGTGCGTCGTCGTGGTCGGCGGCCCGACGCCCCCGCCCGGCCCGGCCGACCCACTCGCGGCGGACCTGCGCCGGCTGTTCGACGCGGACGCCACGAAGGACAAGGAAACTCACCTCGCCCAGCTCGCGGCGGTGTACCGCGAGGCGGTGATGTTCGCCGACCACCCGGACGTCCGCACCGCCGCCGAGTTGGCCGGCCGCATCCGCGCCGCGGCCAACTCGCTGTTGCCCGCCGACGCCCTGGTTCCCCTTCGCAAGCGCGTCGCCGAGGAGATCGCCCGGCGCCTGCCGGCCGACGGCGACCGCGAACTCACCCCCGCCACCCGCAAGACCGCGGCCGAGCTGTTCGACCGCATCGCCACCGCCCTGGAGGCCGTCCGATGAAGATACCGCAACCCCGCACCCCGAAGCAGAAGCTGATCGCGGCCCTGCTCGCCGCCCTGGCCGCGTTCGTCGGCTACTTGCTGAGCGAACAGGGCATAAAGCCTCCGCCTCCACCGCAGGAGCCGCCGAGGTCGTTCGGCTGGGTGCCGGACCCGGCCGCCGTCGCCGCGGTCAAGGCCGCGCTGCCGTGCCCCGAGTTCCGCGCCACCGAGGCGTTCGCGGCCGAGTACGACGGCCCGGACGACGTGTACCTGTGGGACGCCTGCCGCAAGGCGACCGGTGATCTCCTGCCGCCGCGGGACCAGCGGTCGGTCGGCTCATGCATCGCGTTCGGGACGGCGTCGGCGATCGAGCACTTGCTGTGCGTGCAGATCGCGTCGGGGGCGGCGGAGGAGTACCGCGACCTGGCGCAGGAGGTGATCTACGGCGGCAGCCGGGTTGAGGTCGGCGGCGGCCGCATCCGCGGCGACGGCAGCGTGGGCGCGTGGGCAGCGAAGTTCGTCCGGCAGTACGGTGTCGTGCCGCGCGGCGTCCACGGGTCGCACGACCTGACCGACTACGACGAGCGCAGGTGTCGAGAGTACGGCGCGCGCGGCGTGCCCGACGACCTGGAACCGGTCGCGCGCCAGCATCCGGTGCGGTCGGTCGCCAACGTGACGAGTTGGGACGAGTGCCGGGCCGCGCTGCGCAACGGCTATCCCGTGGCGGTGTGCAGCAGTCAGGGGTTCACGATGCAGCGGGACGCCGACGGGTTCTGTCGGCCACAGGGGACGTGGATGCACTGCCTGACCGTGGTCGGCGTCCGCGGCGGCCGACGGCCGGGCGGGTTCCTGTTGAACTCCTGGGGGCCGGACGCGCACACGGGACCGCTCGGGCCGGGCAACCCGTCGCCGGCGGGGTTCTGGTGCGACGCGGGCGTCCTCGACCGGATGCTGGCCGAGGGAGACTCGTGGGCGTTCAGCAGCGCCGTCGGGTTCCCGGCCCGCAAGCTCGACTGGTACGCGATGCGGAAGGGGCAAGGGGCATGGGGCAAGGGGCGAGAGGTCGCCCGGATCGGTGATCGGTTGAAGTTGGACCCGTTCATGAGGAGGTTGCCATGACGACCGTAGTTCTCGCGCTGATGTTGCTGCCCACTCATCCGAGCCAGGACGCCGTGCGGCTGCGGGCGCGGGCGGCCCTGGCTCTGGCGTTCGCCGACGCGAAGCCGCCGACCTACCCGGAGCAGTACGCCCGCGCCCTCAAGGAGGGCAAGCCGCTGGTGGTGTGGGTCGGCCAGCAGGTTCGCAAGGTGGACGGGTGCGTGACGGTGGGGTGCGACTCGTTCCCCGGAGTCGGGTCGCTGGCGGTGGTGGTCGGGCTGCCGACCGGGGACGGAAAGCTCGCGCGGGTGGACCTGCCCGGCAAGCCGACCGACGCGGCCGTCCGCATCGCGCTCCGGGCGACGACTCCGCCGGCCGCGCCGGTCATCCCGCCCCGATGAGGGGCGGTCGCCTGTACTCAGTACTGAGTACCTGGGTCTTGTAGGGTGGGCCGAGTCTTCGAGGCCCACCGTCTGCGCAGACTCTTGTAGGGTGGGTCGAGTCTTCGAGGCCCACCGTCTTGGGCCGCACGGTGGGCCTCGAAGACTCGGCCCACCCTACAAGATTACCCGCCAGTACAATACCCCCACCCATGACCCTGGCATTCCGCGACCCGACCATCCCCGATTCGCCGCTGGCCCGCTGGGACCCCCGGTGGAAGCTGGCGGCGTTCCTGTTGATGACGATCGCGGCCGTGTTGATGCAACACCCTGGCCCGGCCGTCGCGGCGGTCGCCTTCGCTCTCGTACTGGCGCTCGTTGGTCGCGTCCGAACGTCCGTCATCGCCGGGCGGGTTGGGCTGTTGCTCCTCGCCACGCTGCCGTTCGTCGTCTTCGTGCCGCTGACGCAAGGGGCCGATTCCCCAGGCTGGGACGTTGGGCCGTTGCATGTCTCGCGGCCGGGGCTGATCGCCGCGGCCGTCGTCGCCCTGCGAGTGCTGTCGGTCGGACTGCTCGCCCTGGTCCTGACCCGCACGGCGCCGCTGTCACTCACCCTGGCGGCGGCGCACGCCCTGCGGGTGCCCGGTGTGCTCGTTCAAGTGTCGCAACTCGCCTATCGGTACACCTTCGTCCTTGCCGCGGAGGCCCGCCGGCTGCGGATCGCCCTCCGCACCCGGGGGTTCCGCGCCCGGACGGACCGCCACACCTACCGCACCCTCGGCCACGCGGTCGGGTCGCTGCTGGTCCGCGGCGGCGACCGCGCCGACCGCGTGGCCGACGCCATGCGCTGCCGCGGGTTCGACGGCACCTATCGCACCGCCGCCGCCTTCCGCACCACCGCGGCCGACGTGCTCTCGTTCACCTTCCTCGCGGCCGGTACGATAGCCCTGGTGCTGATCGACCGTTATTGAATGCGGAATGCGGAACTCGGAATGCGGAACGACAAGACACTTACCGTACCGGAGTCTGGTCTGGAGCTCCGCGCTCCGCGCTCCGCGCTCCGCGTTACCGACATCTCTCACACCTACCCGGACGGGCGGGTCGCGCTGAGTCAGGTCACGTTCGAGGTGCGGGTCGGGGAGCGGGTCGCCCTGGTCGGGCCGAACGGGGCCGGCAAGACGACGCTGTTCCTACGGCTGTGCGGGGTGCTGCCCGGCAAGCCCGGTGAGGCGACCGTCGCGGGGTTGGACCCCGCCGACCTGGGACATCGCAAGAAGCTGCCCGGCGTCGTCGGCGTCGTGTTCCAGAGCCCCGACGATCAACTCTTCTCCGCGACGCTGCTCGAAGACGTGGCGTTCGGCCCGCTCAACCTCGGCGCGACGGTCGAGGAGGCCCGCGACCGCGCCGAGGAGGCGCTGAAGCGGGTCGGGCTGGGAGGGTGCGGCGAGCGGACGCCGCACCGGCTCTCCGGCGGCGAGAAGCGGCGGGCGGCCCTAGCCGGCGTGCTCGCCATGCGGCCGGAGGTGCTGCTGCTCGACGAGCCGTCGATGTTCCTCGACCCGCGCGGCCGGCGCGAGCTGATCCGGCTGCTGAGCGACCTGTCTGGGACGATGCTCATCGCCACGCACGACCTGGAGCTGGTCCACGACGCCTGCTCGCGGGTGATCGTCCTCGACGCCGGCCGGGTCGTCGCCGACGGCCCCGCCGGAACACTCCTGGCCGACCACGACCTGATGGACCAGCATGGGCTGGAAGCCCGACCGCCACGGTGAGGCAAGCCGGCGTTCCTGGCGAACCCCAAGCGGAAGGGGGTGGGGCGGTCAACCCCTCCCCCCAACCCCCTCCCCGAAG
>DASSAT010000371.1:0-4847 GCA_035699305.1 Fimbriiglobus sp.
AGCCGGTCCGCCGGCTGGCGAACCCGGTGCCGCTGGCGGTCATCAAGGCCGACCCGCTGTTCGCCGACTGGGAGCTGGTGCGGATGAGCCGGCTGTCGGTGATGCCGGTGCCCGACGCCCTGTGGAAGCGCGTCGAGGAGTTGGCAAAAACGAAGGCCGCCGGGTAGATACACCCCGGCGGCCTTATGGGATAGGCGGCCGTCGCAGACAGTCGCCCGTCTGCGGCTGTCAGAACAGCCGCCCACTCTGGCTACTACTCACGGATCACCTCCTTCTTCTGTGGGCCACGCCGCGGGCGTCCTGGAACCAGTCAGGTCGCCGTTGGCCTCTCGCCCTTCGCGCCACGGAAGCACGACATCCGGCGGATGAATGGTACGCGATCGGCCGCCCCGGGTTCAATGGCTTCCGGGTACTTTCTCACCGACTCGCGGGGAGTCCGGTTCGGCACTGGTCGGCCGGGAAACGGGGCCGACAATACGCCGTTAAGTAGGTAGGCGGCCCCGCCGCCGGAGTCTCCCGTCCCGGAGGACCGTCCGCATGTGGCCCACACTCCCGCTACTCGCGGCCTTGACGTTCGCCCCGGCCCAGGCGCCGACCGCCGCCGAGGGGTTTAAGTTGACCAACGTCCGCAACACCTATGGCGAACTGGGCGGCACCCGCGCGGGCGGGGCGTTCCTGCCCGGGGACGTGCTCTTCGTCGGGTTCGACATCGAGGGGATCACCATCGACCCGGCCGGGATGGCGAAGTACACGATGGCGATGGAGGTGGTGGACCAGAACGGCAAGGCGATCTTCAAGCAGGACCCGGCCGACAAGAGCGACTTCGTGCCGCTGGGCGGGACCAAGCTGCCGGCCCGGGCGTACGTCACCGTCGGGTTGGAGCAGGCGCCCGGCCCGTACACCCTCAAGGTGACCGTCACCGACCAGGCGACCAAGGCGACCCAGGTGCTGGAGCGGAAGTTCGAGGTCAAGCCGCGCGACTTCGGGCTGGTGGCCGTCTACACCAGCGTGGACCCGCGGGGCGAATTCCCGGCCCCGACCACGGGTGTGGTCGGCCAGTCGGCGTTCGTCCAGTTCGGGGTGGTCGGGTTCGCCCGCGACGCCAAGACCAAGCAGCCCAACGTCGTCATCGAGATGGTCCCGGTGGACGAGGCTGGCAAGCCGACCCTCAAGCAGCCCAACGTCTTCACCCAGGACGCGGGGATCGACCCGAAGGAGCTCGGGTTCCGCGTTCAGTTCCTGCTGCCGATGACCCGGGCCGGGAAGTTCACCGTCAAGCTCAAGGCAACCGACAAGGTGTCCGGCAAGACCGCCACGTTCGACCTGCCGATCGCGGTGGTGCCCCCGGCCAACTGACCCCCGGGACCGCGGCCGTCCCGGCCGCTCTTGCTAACCGGGTCGGGGCGTTTCGGTGATGCGAATGGCCCCTGACGTGGATAGCAAGAGCGGCCGAGACGGCCGCGCTCCCAGGGACGACCCACGATACAATGAACCCGTCGGGCCACCAGCCCCTCCGTGCCCCCACCCCGAGACGGCACCGCCATGAGTTCGCTGCACGACCGGATCGCCCAGTTCCGCAAGATGGCCACCGACGACCCGGAGAACGAACTCGGGCACTTCCGGCTCGGCCAGTTGCTCCTGGAGGACAACCAGTTCGCCGAGGCGGCCCGGTCCTTCGAGCGGACGCTGGAGCTCTCGCCGCAGTTCTCGAAGGTGTACCAACTGCTCGGCGATTGCCGCGTCAAGCTCGGCGAGAAGGACAAGGCGGTCGAAGTGTGGACGACCGGGTACAAGGTGGCCGACGAGCGCGGCGACAAGATGCCCCGGGACGCGATGGGCAAGCTACTCGCCGAGCACGGCGCCCCGGTGCCGAAGGCGGAGGCGCCGGCCGCGGATGACGGCCCGGGCACCGGCTTCCGCTGCGAGCGGCCGGGGTGCCCGAGCGGCGGCCGGGCGCGGCAACTCCCGGCGCCGCCAATCCCCGACGCGATCGGCGAGCGCATCTACCGGCACGTCTGCGCCGACTGCTGGAACGCGTGGTTCCGGGACTACAGCATCAAGGTCATCAACGAGCTGCGGCTCGACCTGAGTTCGGAGTTCGGCCAGGCCGAGTACGACAAGCACATGCGCGAGTACTTCGGGTTCGAGGACGGCGAACCCCGGGGCGAGTGATGACATCCGACGGCTACCTCGTGCAGTACGGCCGGCCCGCGTACGTCGGCCGGTTTGCGGTCGCTGCGGGGCTGACCCCCTCGCGTGGCGACCGGGTGGTCGTCCGCACCCCGCGCGGCGTCGAGCTGGGCGAGGTGCTCTGCGGCGCGGACGACCGCTTCGCCAGCGGCCTCGACCCGTCTGCCGGCGGGGAGTTGCTTCGCCTCGCCGGGCCGGACGACCTCTCCGGCGCGGAGGACCGCGAATCGGTCGGGCTGGCGCTCCTCGTCGCGGCCGAGCGGTCCGGCCTGCCGCTGACGATCCTCGACGTGGAAGTCGCGCTCGACGGCGCCGCGGCGGTCCTCCACGTCCTGCCGCTGGGGCCATGCGACGCCGACCCGCTGTTGACCGATCTGTCCGCGCGGTTCGGCCTCGCGGTCCGGCTGATCGACATCTCCCGCACCCCGACCGTCACGGACCCGCCGGAGAAGGCGGCCACCTGCGGCAAGCCCGACTGCGGCGCCGGCGACTGTTCCTCCTGCGGCACCGGCGGCTGCTCGACGGGTAGCTGCTCCCGCGGGTCGGTGAAGACGGCCGACGAACTCACCTCGTACTTCGCCGACCTGCGGCGCAAAATGGAGCAGGCAGCGGGACGGACCCCACTGAACTGAACCCTAATCGCAGACCACCGAATGATCCAAACGAAGGCGATCCGCGTTCCGAGTCGTAACCGGTCCGGTCCGGTCACGTTCGATGACTTTTGTAGCCTGGTTGCGGACGGTCAGAAGGCCGATCTGATCAACGGAGTGATCTACATGGCCTCGCCCGACAACACCGATGCCGGCGACCTGTTCGTTTGGCTGATTACGATCCTGTACGATTACTGCGAACTACACGATCTCGGAAAGGTCTACGGCTCCCGGATAGCCTTCAAGCTGGACGAGAAGAACAGCCCGGAACCGGACATCGCGGTCGTCCTCAAGGACCACCTCGAACGGGTCGAGCGCGGCCACGTCCTCGGCCCCGCGGACCTGGCAATCGAGATCGTCTCCCCGGAGAGCGTCGAGCGCGATTACGAGAAGAAGCGGAACCTGTACGAGAAGTTCGCCTTCCCCGAATACTGGATCATCGACGAGGAGTTGCAGCGGGTGACGCTGTTGCGGCTCGGGCGGAAGGGGTACGCGGAAGTCCGGCCGCGCAAAGGCGTCCTGGCCAGCAAGGTCTTGCCTGGCTTCTGGCTGCGGCCGGAGTGGACCTGGCAGCAGCCCCGGCGGCGGAAGGCGGACGTACTGGCCGACATCCTCGCCGGGGTGCCGCGGTAGGGCTACTTCCCCACGGCCTTCTTCAGCTCCGCCAACACCGCCTTCACGTCGGTCTCGTTCACTGTGGTGTACGCGAACGACTTCGCCACCTTCCCCTTGTTCGCCACCACCACCGTCAGGTGTGCGTCCGGGTTGATCCCCCACCCGTTCGGCCCGGACTTGTCCCCGGTGAAGACCGCCAGCGAAGTCTTGTCGAAGTTCACGCTCATCTGAATCTTCGGCAGCCGTTCCTTGTGGGCGTCCGCATCCCCGCCGAGCCAGACGGCCACGGCCGCCGCCTTGTCGTCGATCTCCCCGAGCTTGCCGTCGAGCGTCCTCATGAACCGAGCCATCGGTCGGGAAAAGTTCTCGGCGCTGACGAACAGGTACACGGTCGGGTCGCCCTTGCGCTCGGCGGCGAGGTCGGCCTCCTTCCCCTCGACCTTGCCGACGACGCCGAACGCCTTCAACTCGCCGACCTTCTCGCCCGCCTTCGGGCCGGACTCCACGTCCGCCCACACCACGCCGACCGCCAACCCCGCGACCGCCAGCCCGCACAGCAACCGGGTCATGTGTGTTCTCCTGTCACGAGTGAGGGTCGTCCGGGGTGACCGCCAGCGGGTACTCCGCGACGGTCAGCCCGAGCGACGGGATCGCCTGGAGCCGCCGCCAGCCGCGGGTCACTCGGGCCTCCTCGACCGCTACGAACGCCGGGTCGAGGCCCGCCTTGGCGAACGGCCCGTCGCAGTTCACCGGCTCGAACCGGTCATCGACAATGTACTGAGCGAGGGACGGATCGCAGCAAATGTGCCGCTCGGAGAGACGGTGCAGGAACTCCAGCGGAACCTCGCCCAGGACGTACCGCAGGTACAGGCCGGAGTCGGTGATCGCCTCCACGTCCCGCCCGCACGCTTCACACCGGTAGCCTTCGTCACATTTCGCCACGACCGGCAGGGGAATAAGGGTGAAGGGCGAATGCTAATGGCAATATACTGAAGGCACAGAGATCCGCTGCACACGGCCCGTGTCGGCTTCTCACTTTTGCCCTTTACCTTTTTCCTTTTTCCTTTTTCCTTGGTTCCGATGCGTCTCCCCGTCGTCGCCATCGTCGGCCGGCCGAACGTCGGCAAGTCGTCGCTGTTCAACTGGCTGGCCGGCCGGCGGATCAGCATCGTGGACCCGACCGCCGGCGTCACCCGCGACCGGGTGGCCACAGTCGTCCACGCTGGCGACCGGTACTTCGAGCTGGTGGATACCGGCGGCATGGGCATCCTCGACGCCGACAACCTGACCGAGGACATCGAGCGGCAAATCCGCCACGCCATCGACGAGGCGGCGGTCGTCCTGTTCCTGGTGGACGTGCGCGACGGGCTGGTGCCGCTGGACCACACTGTC
>DASSAT010000372.1:0-8538 GCA_035699305.1 Fimbriiglobus sp.
CCGTGTGCCGTTCTTCGGAGCGAGGCGAAGAACGGCACACGGAGTGTGCCTACTACACTCAAGCACGGCCGGTCACGGCCCCATCGGCCGGGCGACGCGCGGCTGGCCGGTCGGGGTGCCGGGGGCGCCGGCCGACGGCTGCTGGGCGTGCTGCGTCTTCCACCCCAACTCCTTCGGCACCGGGACGAACTTGAAGTGCTCCCTGGTGATCCCCTTGGCGACGACGGTCGGCTGCGGGAAGTCCCAGGTCTCCACCTGGTCGCGCTTGCGCATCTCCACCGTCCGCGGCAGGTACGCCAGGTGCGGGAACTGCGGCAAGTTCGGCTTGAACAAGACCAGGATCATCGACTCGAACTCGGCCTGGTCCCGCGGCAACCGTGGCTTGATCTCCAGGTAGACGTAGTTGTCGTCCTGCTTGAGTAGCTTCAGGTCGAACCGCTTGACCACGTCGGCAGCCTTGAGCGACCCGGAGATGAACTCCAGGATCAGGTTGTCCCCGACGCCGCCGTTGGCGAGCTTGTACACGGTGATGACCTTGGCGTTGCCGTCGTACTCGTACACCTCCTGGCCGGTGCAGATGTAGGCCATGTAGGCGTTCGGGTCCGCCTTCTGGCCGGGGGCCGGCTTCGCCTCCATCCGCATCCGGGCCATGTTCGGCTTGAGGCACATGATCTCGCCGACCTCGATCGTCTCCTTGCGGGTGATCCGGTTCTTGTGGACCTTGGTCACGCCATTGCAGTAGAAGCTGCTGGCCGCCTGCATCACCTTCTCCCACCCGGTCAGGTGGGCGAGCAGTTCCGGGGCGGGCTGCGGGGCCGGGGCGGCCGCGCCGGGCGCCGGCAGGTGGGCGCCGCCCGGCTGCGAGGTGGCGATCGGTGCCCCGCCGGGCGCGGCCGGCGGAGCCTGGGCGAGCGCGGGCACGGCGACAAGGACGGCGGCAACGGTCAGGCCGGCGCGGGTCATGGGTGGGTCCTCCTCATCGGGGTCCGGGGCCGCCCGACGGACGGGGCATCGTGCCCGGTTTGCGCCTCTTATAGCCCCGACCGCCGGACGCGCGAAGGCCGGCTGACGCGGGCGTGCCGGCGCGGGAAGGTGGGGGACCGGGGCGATTGGCATTGCCCCGGCGAACGGGCGAGCGAATAGTGAACGGTATGGCTACCTCGAAGACGGAAGTTCGCATCGTCGCCGGCAGCCTCCGCGGCCGCAAGCTGTCGGTGGCGGTTCACCCCGGCCTGCGGCCGACCCCGCAGATGGTCCGCGAGGCGCTCTTCAGCATCCTCGGCAACGCGGTCCCCGGTCGGGTGTTCTACGACATCTTTGCCGGCACCGGCGTCGTCGGCCTGGAGGCGGTCAGCCGCGGGGCCAGCCGCGCGGCGCTCATCGAGCGCGACCCGCGGCAGGTGGCCGGCATCCAGAAGTACATCGACCAGTTCGGCGTCGGAGACCGGGCGCAAGTGCTGCGGGCCGACGGCTACCGGTGGGCCGAGCGGTGGGTGCCGCCGCCGGTCGGGCCGGTGAACCTGTTCCTCAGCCCGCCGTTCCCGGACCTCCAGCCGGATCGGATCAACGAGTTCCTGACGCTGGTCAACGAACTGTTGGAGAAAGCCCCGGACGAGTCGGTGCTGGTAATCCAGGCCGAGGACGGCTTCCCAACAGACCGGCTGCCGGACCCACCCGCGTGGGACGTGCGGAAGTACGGGCGGAACCTGCTGCTGTTCCGGGTGAAGGGGGAGGTCGTTGATCCGGGGACCGCAGCGGACAACAATGAGGCGGTCCGTGGGAAGCCCGAGGAGATGAAATGACCCCCGAGTTGCGTGCCGCCGTGCTGGCCCTACCGGTGGACGAGAAGTTGAAGCTGGTCGAGGAGCTGTGGGACAGCATCCACGAGGACGAGTTGCCGCCGCTGACCGACGCCCAGTTCGAGGAACTGGAGCGGCGGCGGAAGAAGCTGGAGGAGAACCCCGAGACAGGCATCCCCGGGGACGAGTTCTTCCGCCGACTTCAGGAGCGGTATGGCATCTAACCTGGTCGTCGCCCCCGAGGCCGACCAGGATACAGCCGACGCCGCTGACTGGTACGAGCGTCAGCGGGCCGGCCGGGGGCAGAAGTTCGCGGCCCGGGTGCGGGATTGCATCCGTGCCGTCTGCAACATCCCGCGGGGGTTTTCCCCACTCCGGGGGCCGTACCGGAAGGCCCCCATCCGCCGCTTCCCGTACATCGTGGTCTACACCTACGATGGCACCACGAATACCGTCACGGTCCATGCGGTGTCCCACACCTCCCGCGACCCGAACGACCTCCTCCGCCGATTACCCTGACGGGTCCGACTCCCTGCCCCGTAGGTCGGGTCGAGTCTGCGAGGCCCGACGGCTTCATCATGGCTTGCCGGGTCGTAGGGTTTTCCACCCCGGCGGCGGCTCGACGAACTCGAACGCGGCTGGCGTGACATTTTTCGAGTTCATCACTGGTTCTCTGAATAGCCAGTCGTCCTGGTGGTCCCCATTCGCACCAATGATTCGGATACGGGCCGGCAGGTACGCCTGCTTCCGATGAGCCGGTTGGTACAGGACCAGGGTGATACTCTGGAACTGGCCCTTGTCCCTCGGCAGTCGGGGGACGAGTTCGAGGTAGACGTAGTTCCTGTCTTGCCGTGAGAGCTTGATCTCGAACCGGTCGGCCACTCCGTCCGCCTTGAAGGCGCCGGACAATGGGTCGAACACCCGGTTTTCCGCGGCGAATGCCCGGGTCAGGAAGTTGAAGATCGGGTTGCCGTCCACCTCCCTCTTCGCCAGCCTGTACTCGGTGACGATCTTGGCGTTGCCGTCGTACTCGTACACCTCCCGGCCGGTGCAGATATAGGCGATGGAGTCGTTCGGGTCCGCCTTCTTCTCCAGCCGCAATCGGGCCATGTTCGGCTTCATGCACAAGACCTCGCCGGTCTCGGTCGTCGTCCGTTTGGTGATCAGGTTCCTGTGGACCTTGGTCACGTCCTTGCAGTAGAAGTTGCCAGCCCCCTGCATTACCTTCTCCCACTCTCGGCGAGGTGGGCGGCCAGAGCTTGCGGGGATAGCGGCCTGGGAGCCTGGGCAAGGGCCACAACCAAGACGATGCCGATACAAAACACTGGCCAGTCCTCCGTCGGGTTCCCGTCGCCCCGGGACATATATCCCAGCCGGGCGCGGGCGGGAAGTCCGGGTTGACGTTACGGAACCGCATCCGCACGGGCCGTTCTTCGCCTGCCGCCATCGTTCTGAGTTGTGAGCTATAGTCCCGTTGACGGCCGATTCCGCGGCCGGCGCCGGGAGAGACTACCGATGCGGGTGATCATCGCGCCCGAGTTCCACGAGCAGATGCTCCAGACCCCCCACCACAGCCCGGACTGCTACGTCCGGCCGGGGGAGTACCTGCACCACATGTACATCGACGGGGTGAAGTACGTCATCGCCCCGGCGGTGCTGGAGTGCCTGGCCAAGGCCGAGGCGGCCGGCGACCAGGAAGCCGTCGATCACCTGTACCTGCACAAGCTGCACTACGACGCCCTGCTGGCCGACGCCCAGCGGTACGGCAGCCTGGACGGCGTCACCCTGCTCGGCGACCCGCCGCCCACCGACGAGGAGGCGTCCCCCCAGTCCGGCAACCCGTTCGTCCCGCGGGTGCCGGCCAAGTGGGAGGAACTCGGGCTGGGGATGCCGTTCCTGTCCGACCTGGTGCTGCGGACGATCTTCAACCGCGGCCAGCTGACCGGGTCGGAGATCGCCGACGCCGTGGCCGTCCCGTTCGCCGTCATCGGCCCCATCCTGCACCACATGCGCAAGCAGGGTCTCATCGACATCGTCGGCCAGCGCGGCCAGAGCGGGGACGCCAGCTTCGTCTACGAGATCAAGCCGCCCAAGGGGTCCGCTGCCCTGGAGGAGGCGGTCTCCAAGACCAGCTACGTCGGCGCCTGCCCGGTCCCGTTCCCCGACTACGCCGAGTCCGTCCTGGCCCAGACGGTCAAGAAGCTGCACGTCACAAGGCGGAGCATCCGCAAGGCGTTCGAGGACCTGGTCATCACCGACGACGTGTTCAACGAGATCGGCCCGGCGATTAACTCGGCGACCAGCATCTTCTTCTTCGGGTTCCCCGGCAACGGCAAGACCAGTGTGGCCGAGCGGATCACCCGACTCATGGGCGACAACATCTACATCCCATACGCGGTCGAGGCCAACGGCCAGATCTTCAAGCTGTACGACCCGATCCAGCACACCGCCATCAAGGACGAGACGCCGGCAATGGAGGGACTGGAGGGACTGCTCAAGAAGGGCGGCGATTACGACCGCCGGTTCATCAAGATCAGGCGGCCGACGATCGTCACCGGCGGCGAGCTGACCCTGCCGATGCTCGACCTGAAGTACAACGCCACCGGCAAGTTCTACGAGGCGCCGCTGCAGATGAAGGCCAACGGCGGCATCTTCATGATCGACGACTTCGGCCGCCAGCAGATGCGGCCGATGGACCTGCTCAACCGCTGGATCGTCCCGCTGGAGAAGAAGTACGACTACCTGACCACCAACACCGGTACCAAGATCGAGGTGCCGTTCGACGTGCTCTTGATCTTCAGCACCAACCTTGACCCGATGCAACTGGCCGACGAGGCGTTCCTGCGGCGGATCAAGTTCAAGATCGAGATCCGCGACCCGGACGAGGTGCAGTACCGGCAGATTTGGGAGTTGGTCTGCCGCAACAAGCGGCTCGAGTACGACCCGAGCGGGGTGGATTACCTGATCGACAAGTGGTACCGGCCGCACAACCGGCCGTTCCGTATGTGCCAGCCGCGCGACCTGCTGGAGCAGATGGTGTCGATCGGCAAGTACAACATGGAGCGGGTGACGTTCAACCCGGACCTGCTCGACGCCGCCTGCCAGACGTACTTCATCAACCAGCACGCGAAGCGCGATTTCGGGGCCAAGGTCCGGGTGGATTAGTCATCTATTGTGAGCCGGCCCGCCGGCGCGAGGGTGTATCGGCCGTCGCCCGGCGGATATCATTTCGATGGATCGACCAGTTACTAATGACCCGCAGGTAGTTGGAGTTGTGTACCGAGTTCTTCAGCCCGAAGGGCTGGGAGTCCTCAGCCCGGGGCACCGCCCCGGGGAGAGCCGACCATCTCCACCCAGCCCGAAGGGCTGGGACAACGCGGCCTGTCCCAGCCCTTCGGGCTGGTGGCCCGTCGGGTGCCCGAACCCGGGGCGGTGCCCCGGGCTGAGGACTCCCAGCCCTTCGGGCTGAAGAATGGCAAGCGGACAAATCTTACGAGACAAACTCGGCAACCTGCGGATCGATCATGACCAGAGTTGGTAAACTGCCCGGGGAACACCTTCACCAACAACGACTGTCACGATGACGCGCAAGCCGGGGTCGCGCTTGTCGGCAAGGGCCAAGCGATTTCACGAGAGGTCGGGCGATGCCATTCGCATTTCGAGCGCGAGTCCTCGCGTCGATCGTTCTGGCGGCGTGCCCGGCGGGTGGCCCGGCACTCGCTGACGACCCGGGTAGCGTGCGCGTCGCCGGCATCGTGCTCAAGTGGCTGCGCGCCGACAAGGAGGCCAATTACCGCCGCGCCGAGCCGCTGATCCGCGAAGCCGCGAAGAACGGCGCGAAGGTCGTCGTCACCACCGAGTGCTTCCTCGACGGCTATGCGATCGCGGACAAGACCATTCCACCGGACGCCTACCGGGCGCTGGGCGAACCGATCCCGACGGGGAAGTACTACCGCAAGCTGGCGGCGCTGGCCCGGGAACTGAAGGTCCACCTGATCGCCGGCATGACGGAAGCGGACGGTGACGCCCGCTACAACACGGCCGTGCTCATTGGCCCGGACGGCAAACTGGTGGGCAAGTACCGCAAGCAAATGCTGGGTCATGAAAGTGTTCGTAATACCCCCGGGAAAGAGTCCACCGTACATGAGACCCCCTTCGGCCGCGTCGGAGTCTTGATCTGTGCCGACCGCCGCTTTCCCGAGGTGGTCCGCAAGTTCCGCGATAGCAAGGCCGGCTTCCTGATCTGCCCGTCCGGTGGCATGTTCGGACCGAAGAATAACGACCCCCTCCTGCAAGCGCGGTCGAAGGAGAACGAGGTCTTCATCGTCTTCGTCCACCCGTGCCTGTTCCTGGTGACCGGCCCGGACGGCTCGATACGGGAGCGGAGGCCGCTGGGCGACGTGCTGCTGATTGCCGAGGACCAGATAGGCGGCGAGTTGGACCAGATGAAGGTCTGTTACTTCGATTTGCCGCTCGCCAGCCGGCACAAGTAATTGGTTGGGTCCGAGGCTATTGACTGATGACAAATGACCGATCTGGAATCCCGTCTGAAGGCTGAAGCGCACCGCCTCGGGTTCTCGCTGACCGGGATCGCCCCGGCGACGGAGGCCGACGGGTTCGCGCGGTTCGAGGCGTGGCTGGACGCCGGGTACGCCGGGGAGATGGCTTACCTGCACCAGTACCGCGCCGAGCGGCGACACCCGCGGTCGGTGGTCGAAGAGGTCCGCAGCGTCCTGATGCTGGGGATGGAGCACGGCGGAGGGGCAAGGGGCAAGGGGCAAGGGGCAAGGGAGGAACGGGCTTCTTCTCTTGCCCCTTGCCCCTTGCCCCTTGCCCCTGGTCGGGTGGCGGCCTACGCCCACGGCCCCGACTACCACCGGTTCGTCTGGGACCGGGAGAACGAACTGGCCGACTGGCTGATGCGCGAGGTCCCGGGGTGCGTCGCGCTCGGGGTCACGGACACGGCTCCATTGTTAGAGCGAGACTTCGCGCGCCGGGCCGGGCTGGGGTGGGTCGGCAAGAACACCATGCTCATCAACACGGAGCGCGGCAGCTTCTTCTTCCTCGGGGCGCTGCTCACGGACCTGGAACTGCGGTCGGACCCGCCGCACGAGGCGTCGCACTGCGGCACCTGCACCGCCTGCCTGGACGCCTGCCCGACCGGCGCGTTCCCGGAATCCGGCGTCCTCGACGCCCGCCGGTGCGTCAGCTACCTGACCATCGAGCTGCGTTCGCCGATCCCGGCGGAGCTACGCGAAGGCGTCGGCGACTGGCTCTTCGGCTGCGACGTGTGCCAGGACGTCTGCCCGTGGAACCGCCACGCCGCGGCCGGCCCGATCGCGTTCCCGTCCGACCCGTCGCTGGCGACCCTCGACCCGGTGGAACTGCTGTCGCTGAGCGACGCCGAGTTCCGCCAGCGGTTCCGGGGCACGTCGTTCTTCCGGGCTAGACGGTCGGGGCTTTTGCGGAACGCGGCGGTGGTGCTGGGCAACGTCGGCGACGAGCGGGCGTTGCCGACGCTGGAGAAGGCGGCTCACGATGATGACGAGGTGATCCGCGACGCCGCCCGGTGGGCGATCGACAAGATTCGTCAGCGGACGCCAAGGGTGTAGACCGGGACCCCGTGCCTGCCGCCGGTCCGGGTCAGGCGGAACGTCCGGGCGAACACTTTCGACTTGACCCAACCGCCCGACTTCCGGGACGCGCGGTAGCCCTTCGGCCCGTGTATGTAGATGTCGAACCGAACCTGCTCGCCGCGGGCGTCGATCAGCCAGTATTCGGGAATGCCGGCGTCGTGGTACGCCGACATCAGCCATTCCGCGTCATCGTCTTCGGAACTCGGACTGACGACTTCAACCACCATGTCCGGTGTGCCAACCAGGATGGTGGCCTTCGCCCCCCGCATCTTCCCGGCCGCGGTCCGGACGGCCCCGCTCGCCAGCGTCTCATGGGAGACGAACATCACGTCCGGCTCGGTCGCCAAGTCGGCGGCGTCATTCCTCAGAAGCATCCCGTCCGGGATGTATAGCCCCAGGTCTTCGGATGCGATGATCCCGGCCAATGTCAATCCAAGTGCCGCCTTCACCTGGTTGTGGCTGAACAGTTCCTCCATGTGCAAGTCCACCCACACCCGGCCGCGTAGGTAATGAGCCTTCAGCTTCTCCGGGATGCCTTCGGAGTGTCTCCAGCGAAGGAACGAGTCTAGGTCGGTAAGCCCGTCCGGGATTGCGATATCTCCGTACACGGGTGTCTTCAATGTGATCATTCCGCTACTCCGTCGGGCCGACCGGTGGGCGATCGACAAGATTCGTCAGCGGACGTCGAGTTGATAATCCTGTTTCCCGAGCAGCTTCTCGGTCGGGGTGAGCCGGAACATTTTTCCCAGCACCGGCGAGCGGACCCAACCGCCGGACTTCCGAACCGCGACGAACCCCTTCGGTCCGCGGCGGTAGGTCGTGAACCGGACCGGCGCCTTCCGGGCGTCGATCAGCCAGTATTCGGTCACTCCGGCGTTCCAGTACCCGGCCATTAGCCATTCGGTGTCCTTGAACTCCGACCCGTCGCTGACCACCTCGATGACCAAGTCCGGGGAGCCTAGAAGCTGGGTGTCCTCCTCTCTCTCCTTCGCGCCGGCGAGCCGAATTCTGCTGGCCGCCATCGTCGCATTGGAGATGAACATCCCGTCCGGGGCGGTGGTGAACTCGGCCTCTTCCGACGTGAACAGCATCCCGTCCCCGAA
>DASSAT010000373.1:0-6181 GCA_035699305.1 Fimbriiglobus sp.
GCCGCGGACTTCGTCCGAGCGGTGACCGATACAATGCCCTCACGCACGCCCGACGTGATCGCGGACCGAGCCTGATGCCCGACGCACCGACCCTGACCGCACCCCCGGACGTCACGCGCATCCGCCCCAGCGGCGGCTGGCGGGCGCTGGACCTGGCCGAGCTGTGGCGCTACCGGGAACTCTTGTTCTTCCTCACCCTCCGCGACGTCAAACTGCGCTACAAGCAGACCGCGCTGGGCATCGCCTGGGCGGTCCTCCAGCCGCTGTTGACGATGGCGGTGTTCACCATCTTCTTCGGCAAGCTCGGCAAGATGCCCTCCGACGGCAAGCCGTATGCCGTCTTCGTGCTGGCGGCGCTGGTCCCGTGGCAACTGTTCGCCTATGCGCTGACCCAGTCCAGCAACAGCCTCGTTGCCGAGCAACGGCTGATCACCAAGGTGTACTTCCCGCGGCTGATCGTGCCGGTCGCGTCGGTGCTGGCCGGGCTGGTGGACTTCGCCGTCGCGTTCGTGCTGCTGCTGTTGCTGATGGCCGGCTACGGCGTGGTCCCGAGTTGGGGCGTGCTGGCGGCGCCGGTCTTCGCCCTGTTCGCGGTGCTGACGGCGCTGGCCGTCGGGCTGTGGCTGTCGGCGCTGAACGTCCAGTACCGCGACGTGCGCTACACGATCCCGTTCCTGACACAGTTCTGGCTGTTCGTCACCCCGGTGGCGTACCCGGCGAGCATCGTCCCGGAGGCGTACCGGCCGCTGTACGGTCTGAACCCGATGGCCGGGGTGGTGGAGGGGTTCCGCTGGGCGCTCTTGGGTACGGACGCTCCGGACTGGGGGCTGGTGACGGTGTCGGCCGGGGTGGTGGTGCTGCTGTTGACCGGCGGGCTGTTCTACTTCCGGCGGATGGAGAAGACGTTCGCCGACGTGGTGTGAGGCACGGGGTAAGGGTGCCAAGGTCGCCAAGGTCGCCAACTTTTGAGTGACCCCCTCCTCCCGCCGGACCGGACCGAACTCCCGAATCCGACACGATTTCCGTCCCGGTCGAGCGACGATCGGATGGACATTTTAGTATGGCCGGTGTGACGCATGGGTGAGTTAGCGATCCGGGTATCAGGTCTCGGCAAGCAGTATCGCCTCGGCGCGCAGCAGGAGCGGTACGCGACCTTCCGCGACCAGGTGCGGACGTGGGCGTCGGCGTCGCTGCGGACGCTGGTGCGGCGGGCGAAGCGCCGCGAGCGGCGGCCGACGTTCTGGGCGCTCAAGGACGTGTCGTTCGAGGTGAACCGGGGCGAGGTGGTGGGGATCATCGGCCGCAACGGGGCGGGCAAGAGCACGCTGTTGAAGGTGCTCTCGCGGATCACGGAGCCGACGGAGGGGGAAGCGGACATCCACGGCCGGGTGGGGAGCCTGCTGGAGGTCGGCACCGGCTTCCACCCAGAGTTGACGGGCCGGGAGAACGTGTATTTGAACGGTGCGATCCTGGGGATGCGGCGGTCGGAGATCGGCCGGAAGTTCGACGAGATCGTGTCGTTCGCGGAGGTGGAGAAGTTTATCGACACGCCGGTGAAGCATTATTCGAGCGGGATGTACACGCGGCTGGCGTTCGCGGTGGCGGCGCACCTGGAGCCGGAGATTCTGATCGTCGATGAGGTGCTGGCGGTCGGGGACGCGCAGTTCCAGAAGAAGTGCCTCGGCAAGATGGGCGACGTGGCCCGCGGCGGCCGGACGGTGCTGTTCGTGTCACACAACATGCAGGCCGTGGGTCAGCTGACCACTTCAGTCGTGATGCTCGAGCAAGGCCGGGTCGTGTTTCAGGGGCCCACCCCCGAGGGGGTCGCGAAGTACACGGCCGGGGTCTTCGGGGAGCGGGCGATGGGGCAACCATACGCGGCCTCCCCCGGGAGGGAAGGCGTGCACGTCGCGGCCGCCCGGGTCAGAACGTCCGACGCCTACGGGGAGCACGTCTGCTGCAAGCCGATCCGACTCGAGTTCGACGTCCGCGTCGCCGAGCCGCGAGAGGGGCTCTGTCTCTCGGTCCAGGTGTGCGACGAGGCCGGTCGCCCGGTGTGCCATTTCTGGATGCTCGACCGCGGCCGGGAGTTCCTCCAGGGGGCGGGGGTGTACCGGGCGGTGTGCGAGGTGCCCCAACTTCGGATGTATCAGGGCCGGTACACCCTGACCACCTGGCTGGCCGACCGGCGGGGCGGCGATTTACTCGAGAAGCTGAGCGAGATCTGCCCGTTCGAGGTGAGCATGCGGGGGCACCACAAGCCGGAATACGGATGGGCGATCGGGGAGATGGTCTACCGCGAGGAGTTCGAGTGGGCCCCCGTGGTCCGGGTCGAGGAAACCCCGGGCGGGTAGCCCGGCGTCGGGCCGGGCCTCGTCGTCTCGTTCAACCTGTGACACACCAGGAGTTGCAACCCTTGAGTCTCGCATCCCTCGTCCGCCGGGCCCGCCGGAAGGCCGGTCGGTTGCTCGGCGGGTTCGACTTCGACCAGGAGTTCTTCACCAAGCTAATCATCCACACCGGGAACTTCAACCGCACCACATGGCTCGGGCGGCCGATCTGGCAGAACGTGCTCGACCTCTGGACGATCCAGGAGACGATCGCCGAGGTCCGCCCCGGCCTGCTCATCGAGACCGGGACCAACCGGGGCGGCTCGTCACTGTTCTTCGCCCACCTGTTCGACCTGATGGGCCGGGGGCGGGTGCTGACGGTGGACGTGGAGAAGTTACACGACCTCGCCCACCCCCGCGTCACATACCTCCTGGGCAACTCGACTGCCGAGCCGGTGGTCTCCCAGGTCCGGTCAGCGGCGGCCGCCGCCGACGGCCCGGTCATGGTCATCCTGGACAGCGACCATAGCCAGTCGCACGTGGCGGCGGAACTGGAGGTGTACGCCCCGCTGGTCACCCCGGGGAGCTACCTACTGGTCCAGGACGGGGTGATCGACACCCTGCCGATGTTCGCGCCGTACTCGTCCGCCGAGGGCGGGAGGCCGGGGCCGCTCCCGGCGACCCAGGCGTTCGTCGCTCGCCACCCCGAGTTCGAGGTGGATCAGGCGCGGTGCGACCGATTCCTGATCACCCACCACCCATCCGGGTGGCTCCGCCGCATGCCCTGACCCCGCCCTCGTCCCGACACCGCCGACAGGACCGATGACTACCCACCTGGTCTGCTACGCCGACGAGAAGTTCCGCCACGCGCAGGCGCGGCTGGTGAAGTCCGCGAGCGGGAAGGGCATCGATACCGTCCACGCCCTCGGCCCGGCCGACCTCCGGGCGACCGAGTTCTACGCCAAGCACAAGCCCATCCTCGACCAGCCGCGCGGGGGCGGGTACTGGCTGTGGAAGCCGTACTTCATCCGCGAGACCCTCCGGCAGGCGGCCGAGGGGGACTTCGTCCTCTACGTCGATAGCGGGGCCGAGATCGTTGCCCCGGTCGGCCCACTGGCCGACGCCTGCCGGGCCGCGGGCGGGGTACTCCTCTTCGCCAACCACGGCCGGCCCAACCGGTACTGGACGAAGCGGGACTGCTATGTCCTGATGGGGTGCGACACCGAGGCGTGCCACGACGCCGACCAGGTGAACGCCGCGTTCTCCGGGTACATCGTCGGCCCGCAGGCCGTCGAACTCGTCGAGGAATGGCTGGCCCACTGCACCGACCCGCGGAAGCTGACCGACCGTCCAAGTGAGTGCGGCCTGCCCGAGCTGCCCGACTTCATCACCCACCTGCACGACCAGACGATCCTGTCCCTGTTGGCGCACCTGCGCGGGCTCGCCTTGTACCGCGACCCGACGCAGATCGGCAACCACATGAAACCGCCCGCGCTGCGGGTGCCGGGCGAGTACCTCGACTTGCCGTACTCCGTCGCCCCGTGCGACCGATCCCCGTACCCGACGGTGTTCAACCACCACCGCACCTCCCTCCCCCCGCTGTCGGCGGCCAACCGGCTGATCGCCGGGGCGA
Source organism: Fimbriiglobus sp. (assembly GCA_035699305.1). Lineage (GTDB taxonomy): Bacteria > Planctomycetota > Planctomycetia > Gemmatales > Gemmataceae > DASSAT01. The sequence continues at coordinate 3,964 of DASSAT010000373.1, forward strand.
AGCGGGTGGTCCGGTCGGTCGTCCCGAAGCGGTGGCCGAACCCATACTTCACCGCCACCGACCTGGCCGCGGCGATCCGCGGAAACAGGGAGACCCTCGCCGGGGTCCCCCACTGGTTCGACCCGGCGGCGGACGCCGCGTCCCAGTTCGGCTACGGGGTGCCGGCCGCCTGCCGCCGGTTGCTCGACCGGCCGGTCGGACCCGAGCCGACGCTCCCCGATCTGATTCATCACCTCGCCGACCACCTCGGAGACCGGCTGAACTACCTGGAGATCGGGGTGTCGGTCGGGAAGACCCTCGTCCAGCTCTTGCGGGCCGGGAAACTGCGGACGTTGACCGGGTTCGACATCGAGGAAGTTCACCCGAACCTGTCGTCGCGGCTGACCCGCGGCGGCCGCGAGGAGTGGCCGCCGTCCCCGGGGTCGCTCAAGCGGCCGCCGTCGAGCCTGACGACGTTCGCCGACCCCATCGCGGGGAACCGGGTCCGGTACCTGGCCGGGGACGTGTTCGACGAGGCGTGCTGGGCCCGGCTCCGCGGCCGCCCGTTCAACTTCGTCTTCTCCGACGCCCTCCACCGACCCGAGAGCCTGATGTCCGAGTGGAAGATGCTCCAGCGCTACGACCTGCTCGACCGCGACGAGTTCGTGATGGTCTGGGACGACCTGGGGGGGTACATGTCGCTCGCCTTCGACCGGATCGCCGACCAGGTCCAAAGCCTGGCCGGGCCGTGCGCGAAGCTGACGTTCAAGATGCGCGGCTGGATGGGGGCGAACGAGTACCCCCACCAGGTCGGGGTGTTGGCGAAGTTGCGCAACCCGCCGCCGTGGCTGGGGCGACTCGCCAGCTACCCGACCACCGCCCGGACGGCCTGAACCGTGACGCACGCGAACATCCTCGTCACCGGCGGGGCCGGGTTCATCGGGTCGAACCTGGCGGTCGCCCTCAAGGGTCGCCACCCGGCCGCCCGGGTGACGGCCCTGGACAGCCTCCGCCGCCGCGGATCGGAACTCAACCTGCCGCGCCTCCGCGCGGCCGGCGTCGCGTTCGTCCACGGCGACATCCGCAACCCGGAAGACCTGGCCCCGCCGAAAGACCCGTACGATCTACTCGTCGAGTGTTCGGCCGAGCCGTCCGCCCTGGCCGGGTACGACGGGGACGTCCGGTTCGTGGTGAACACCAACCTCGCCGGGACCGTCAACTGCCTCGAACTGGCCCGGGTGTGCAAGGCGGACGTACTGTTCCTCTCCACCAGTCGCGTCTACCCCGTCGGCCGGCTGAACGCTCTGCCGGTCCGGGAGACGGAAAGTCGGTTCGAGTTGCTCGATGGCGACACCCCGGGGGCCGGCCGGGGCGGCGTCGCCGAGGGGTTCCCGCTGGACGGGTACCGGACCCTGTACGGGGCGACCAAGCTGGCGTCCGAACTGCTGGTCGCGGAGTACCGGCACATGTTCGGGCTTCGGGCGGTGATCAACCGGTGCGGGGTGATCGCCGGGCCGTGGCAAATGGGGAAGGTGGATCAGGGTGTGTTCACCCTCTGGGTGCTGGCCCATCACTTCGGCCGGCCGCTCCAGTACATCGGGTTCGGCGGGACCGGTAAGCAGGTCCGGGACCTGCTCCATGTCGAGGACCTGACCGATCTGCTCGACGCGCAACTCGGCCGGTTCGACGCCCTCGACGGCCGGACGTTCAACGTCGGCGGCGGCCCGGCATCGAGCCTGTCGCTCGTCGAGACGACCGCCCTGTGCGAGCGGATCGTCGGCCGGACCATCCCGGTCGGGTCGGTCCTGGACACCCGCGAGGGGGACGTCCGGGTGTACGTGACGGACAACACGGCGGTGACAGCCGCGACCGGGTGGGCCCCGCGGCGAGGGCCGGCCGAGATCCTGGCCGATATCCACACCTGGGTGGCAGCTCACGAGCCGGCCGTCCGTCAGGCGTTCGGTTGACCGGCTCACCCCCATTGCGAGTACGACTCCCGCCATGCGTACGCTGCTCGTGACCGGGTCGTCCGGGCTGATCGGCTCCGAGGTCGTCGCTCACTTCGCCCCCGCCGGGTGGCGCGTCTTCGGGGTCGATAACAACCAGCGGGCCGACTTCTTCGGGCCGCAAGGCGACACCCGCTGGAACCAGAAGCGGCTGGCCGAGACCCACCCGACGTTCACCCACGTCGAACTCGACATCCGCGACCGCGACGGCGTACTCCGGCTCCTCGCCGACG
>DASSAT010000374.1:0-2352 GCA_035699305.1 Fimbriiglobus sp.
AGGGGGACGGGACGGACCGGGCCGCCCGCCGAGACCACTCCCCACCACCGGGCGCGGGGCCGGAGGAGCGCGGCCCCCGCCCGGTCATGTTCGCAAGGGGAGACCCGTGGACCCGACGACCGGCCACGCCCACTACCTGGAGAACTTCCCGGGCGCCGACGTGACGCCGGAGGAGCTGGAGTTCCTCAAGGCGATGGAGCGGTTCCAGCGCCGGCACCATCGCCGGTATCCGACGTGGCGGGAAGTGCTGTTCGTGCTCAAGAGCCTCGGCTACCGGCGGGTTGGCGAAGCAACCCCTCCCCCGGCCCCTCCCCGAAGCGGGGAGGGGTGCAAGACTTCTCCCCCTTCCCTCCCAGGGAAGGGGGCCGGGGGGTTAGGTGACGACCCCACCCCAAGATGTGAGTTACCCCATGTCCGTGTTGCACCGCCTGAGTAGCCTGTGGAAGCACCTCCGGGCGAAGCCGCCGGCCCCGGACCGGATCGCGGCGCTGTTCGCGCCGCCGTTCGCGCCCTCCGGTGGTTGGTGGCGCGACGATCCGACCGAACAACTCCGCAACTACCGCTCGTGGGTGTACGCCGCCGTCAACGCCATCGCGCAAGAAGTCGCGCGCCAGCGGCCGTACCTGTACCGCGACACCGGCCCGGCCGAACACGACCACGTCCCGCTGCCGCCCAACCACCCGCTCGCCCGGCTGCTCGCGCGGCCGAACCCGTGGATGACCCCGTGGGAGCTGTGGTATCTCACGGTCGTCTACCTCGAACTCACCGGCAACTGCTTCTGGTACGTCGCGCCGCTCCAGGCCGACGACGAGCGCATGGCCGGCGCCCCGGCCGAGCTGTGGGTGATCCCGACGCCGTGGGTGCGGGTGCTGCCCGACGCACGGGAGTTCGTCGCCGGCTACGAGGTCGCCGCGCCGGGCGTGCCGGTCGAGCGCTTCACCCCGGACGAGATCATTCACCTCCGCTACCCGAACCCGCTCGACCCGCACTACGGCCTCTCCCCGTTGCAGACGAACGCCCTGGCCGTGGACGCCAACACCGAGTTGCAGAAGAGCCGCTACCAGACGTTCCTGGCCGGCCCGCGGCCGGGGGTAGTGCTGCAAACCGAGCAGACACTCGCCGACCAGACGGTGAAGCGACTGGAGGACCGGCTCGAATCGAAGTTCGCCGGCCGGCAGAACTGGCACCGGCCGATGGTGCTGGAGCAGGGGTTGAAGGCGTCGCCGTGGACGCTGACGCCCGCGGAGATGGACTTCCTCAACTCGTCGAGGATGACGCGCGACGAAATTCTGGCTGTCTTCCGGGTGCCGCCGCCGATCACCGGCATCGTGGAGAACCTCGGCCTCGGCGCGGACATCTGGCACGGTGCGCGGGTGATGTTCTGCGAGGGGACCGTGCAGCCGAAGCTCGACCTGATCGGCCAGTCGCTGACCCGCGACCTGGGCCGGCGCTACGGGCCGGACGTGGTCGTAACCTTCCCCGACTGCTCGCCGCGGCTGGCCGAGCAGAAGCGCAAGGACGACGAGACCGACGCCCGGCTCGGGCTGCGCACGGTCAACGAGATCCGCCGCGGCCGCGGGCTGGAGCCGGTGCCGGACCCGCGGTTCGATACGCCCTTCATCCCCGACGACCTGGCCCAGCGTCCTCCGCGCTCGGCTGCGCCTCGCGGCTAACCGTTCTCAAACCCTGACCCGTGGTGAACCATGCTCACCGTGCGCGCCGACCCGTCCGCCCGGACCCTGGCCATCGACCCCGCGACGATGACCGTCCGCAGCGTCGTCTCCACCATCGACCCCGACCGCGCCGGCGACGTGATCGTGCCGACCGGGCTGCGCAACGTCGAGGAGTTCTTGATGAACCCGGTCGTTCTTTGGGCGCACAACCGCGTCGCGGTGCCGCCGGTCGGCGTCTGTGAGTGGCTCGACGTACAGCCGAGCCGGATCGTCGCGCAGACCAAGTTCGCCCAGGGGGTGCCGTTCGCCGAGGACGTGTTCCGGCTCTACGAGCAGGGCGTCTTGCGTGGCTGGTCGATCGGGTTCGTGCCGCGGCGGGCGCACCCTCGGCCGGGCCGGAAGGGACTGCGAGTCGAGGAGTGGGATCTGCTGGAATACTCGGCCGTGCCGATCCCGGAGAACCCCGGCGCGCTGACAGTGGCGCTGCAAAAGGGGCTGGTCCGCGACGGCACGCTGCGCGACTGGCTGGCGCAGGTGCCCGACGACCGCGGCGGCAAGTGGGTAACGACCGGCGACGTGCTGACGGAGTTGGTGAGGGCGGAGGTCGTGCATTCGGAGTGAGTGGCTTTCGTAGGGTGGGCCGAGTCTTCGAGGCCCACCATTCCCGCACGGTGGGCCT
>DASSAT010000375.1:0-8887 GCA_035699305.1 Fimbriiglobus sp.
GCCGCAGGCGGGCGTCCTTGTCCAGCCCCCAGACGTTGCCCGTCGAGGTCCGCTCGCGGAAGCCCTTCGTGACGGGGCAGTCGATCCGCACCCCGGCGACCGTCACCGGCAGGCGGTAGTTGGAGGCGACCAGCGTCACCGCCCGGCCGTTCACCTCGACCGTCACCTCCGCCACGCGGACCGCCCCCCGCAGATCGTCGCGCGTCTCCTTCAGGTCGATCAGCTTGACGGTGGCCGTCTTGCCGCCAGCGAGTTCGACCTGCCGCGACTCGCCCACGTCGAGGTCGGCCGTGCGCATCAGCGGGGAGAGCGTCGGCTCGGGCGGCGCGGCCGTCAGGCCGACCGGATACAGCAGGGCGAGGGCGGAGAGGAAACCCGCGCGGGTCATGGCTTCACCGTCGGCAGCAAGGAGTCGGGGTCGGGTAGATACGGACTGTACCCGACCAGTCCCGCGGTGCAAGGTAATCCCGGCACGAGGCCGAAGGCGCAGTTGGCCCCCTCAGCGGTTTTCCAAAACAACTCTCCGTCAACTCGCAGCACGCCTATAACGGATGCGACAGCCTCCTGATTCGGGAAAACTCGCCCATGACCCGCCCCGCTGCCAAATGCTGCTGCTTCCTCGGGCTTCTTCTCGTCGCGGGTGTGACGGATCTGCACGCCCAGAAGCCGCCGTATGACGTCTTCCCGCCGGCCGGGCCGCCGTACTACCGCGTGCGGTACGAGGCGTCGAACAGGCCGGGCGAGTTGGCCTACGGGGTCAACTACACGGTCTGGATCCCCCCGGGCGTGAAGACGCTCCGCGGCGTCGTCGTCCACCAGCACGGGTGCGGCGAGGGGTCGTGCAAGTCGGGGCTGACGGGCGCGTACGACCTCCACTGGCAGGCGCTGGCGAGGAAGCACGGCTGCGCGCTGCTATCCCCGTCCTACGAGCAACCGGAGAAGGCCGACTGCCAGATGTGGTGCGACCCGCGCAACGGCTCCGACGCCGCGTTCCAACACGGACTCGCCGACCTCGGCGCGAAGTCGGGGCACCCCGAGCTGGCGAAGGTGCCGTGGGCGCTGTGGGGGCACAGCGGCGGCGGCCACTGGGCCGGGGGGATGGTGCTGTTGCACCCCGACCGCGTAGCCGCCGCGTGGCTGCGCTCGGGCGTACCGCTCCTGAAGGCGGACCCGAAGCGCGCCGGGGTCAAGGCGCACGCCCTGCCGGACGCCGCGCTCAAGGTGCCGCTGATGTGCAACCTCGGCACGAAGGAGGGCGTCACCGTCAAGGGCGACCGCTTCTCGGGCGTGTGGCTGGCCAACGAGGTGTTCTTCAACGCGGTCCGCGGCAGGGGCGGGCTCATCGGCGTGGCGGTCGATCCGCTGTCGAGTCACGACTGCGGCAACCAGCGCTACCTCGCCATCCCCTGGCTCGACGCCTGTCTGGGCGCCCGCCTGCCCAAGGCCGCCGGCGATCCGCTCGCCGCCATGCCCACGGACAGGGCTTGGCTCGCCCCGGCCCTCGGCGGCGAGGCGGTCCCGGCCGCGACGTCCGCCGGTGACGCCCTCAAGGCGGCGTGGTTGCCGAACGACGCGCTGGCGAAGATGTGGATGGAGTACGTCAGGGACACGAAGGTATCCGACGCCACGCCCCCACCCGCGCCGACGAACGTGCGATTGCAGGGCAACGAGCTGACCTGGGAGGCCGAGGCCGACCTCGAGAGCGGGCTGACGCGCTTCGTCATCGAGCGCGACGGCCAGGTCCTCGCCGCCGTGCCGGAGCGGGGGAAGAACCCGTTCGGCCGCCTGGTCTTCCAGAACCTCCAGTACAGCGACACGCCCACGCAGCCGCTCGTCCCGATGCGGTTCACCGACGCGAAGGCGGGGCCTGGCAAGAAGCACACCTACCGCGTCATCGCCGTCAACTCGGTCGGGTTGAAGTCGAAGCCCAGTGCGGAAGCAACCCCGGCGGCCGTGCCGTCCATGCCGCGGGACGTGGACGCGCTCGCTAACAAGCGGGTCGTGTTCCTCGGCGACAGCATCACGCAGGCCGGCGGGTACGTCGCGTTCACGACGTACTACCTCGAACGACTGTACCCGAAGAAGGACTTCGACGTCCTCGGCCTCGGGCTGTCGAGCGAGACGCTCTCGGGGCTGAGCGAGGACGGCCACGCGGACGGCAAGTTCCCCCGCCCGTGCCTGTTCGAGCGCCTCGGCCGGGTGCTGGAGAAGGCCAGGCCGGAGGTCGTGTTCGCCTGCTACGGGATGAACGACGGGATCTACCAGCCGCTCGACGCGGGCCGGTTCGCGGCGTTCCGGAAGGGGGTCATGACGTTGATCGAGCGGTGCAAGGAGGCCGGCGTGAAGCAGGTCTTCCTCGTCACACCGCCGATCTACGACGCCGTGGCGAAGAAGGGCGAGTTCAATTACGACGCGGTCCTCACCGAGTACGCGAAGTGGGAGACGGGCCTGAAGGTCCCCGGCGTCCGCGTGATCGACCTGCACGCCGCGATGCGGAAGGCCCGCGAAGGCCGCGTCGAGCCGTTCTCGAAGGACAAGGTCCACCCCGGCGGCGACGGGCACCTTCTGATGGCGAAGACGATCCTCGCGGCGCTCGGCGTTCTGGTGCCGGACGAGTCGGCCGCGACGATTGAGGCGGACCCGCTGTTCAAGCTGGTCGAGCAGAAGCGCGGGATGCGGTCGGCCGCGTGGATGCGGCACGTCGGCTACACCCGCGAGAAGACCGTCAGGCCGGGACCGCTCGGGACCGCCGAGGCGGACGCGGCGAAGGTCCAGGAGGCGATCGACGCGCTCCGGCGCCGTCAGTGACTCCCGGTGTACGCGCCGAAAAGTCGCGGCCGCTCCCGTCGTCCCGCTTACCGCCGGCTGGTCGATGGCCCCTTCGTCGAGCTGGACCACACACGAGACGGTACGCCCTTGATCGCAGGAGCGTTCAGAAGTCCGGGCCGCCACGGAGGGCGGCCCCTACACCGGCTGGGATTCGTAGGGGCCGCCCTCCGTGGCGGCCCGCCAACCCGCGACCGTTGAACGACTCTACCTTGATCGGCCTCCGGGGCGCGGGAGAATGTGCGAGACCTATCGGGGCGACAGCCCGTGGGAGCGGGTCGCCCCGGCGTTCGTCCACGAGGTCTACCGCTGGGACCGGTGAGAGCGGCACCGCCGCCCGGGGGGGGGTTAACCGTGGAGATCTGGGACCTGCACTGCCACCTCTCCGGCGTCCCGGGGCGGACGCCGGAGGAGCGGATGGCCCGGCTCATCGCGGCGGCCGACCGCATGGGCATCGCCCGCCTCTGCGTCTACATGGGCATGAGGTGGTCCCAAGACCCATCACCTGCCGACTTCCGCAAGCAGAACGATGAAGTCCTCCAGGCGATCAGCCACTACCACGACCGGGCGTTCGGGTTCGTCTACGTCAACCCGAAGCACGTCAAGGAGAGCCTCGCCGAGATCGACCGCCGCGTCCGCGACGGGCCGATGGTCGGCGTCAAGCTCTGGGTGGCCCAGCACGCCGACACGAAGGAAGTGGACGCGATCGTGGAGCGGGCCACCGAGCTGAAGGCGCTGGTCTTCCAGCACACCTGGATCAAGGCGACGGGGAACCTGCCCGGCGAATCGACGCCGATGGACGTGGCGGCGATGGCGGCGCGGCACCCGAAGGCGACGATCGTGTGCGGCCACACCGGCGGCGACTGGGAGCAGGGCGTCCGGGTGATCCGGGCGCAGAAGCACGTCGCGGCGGACCTGGCCGGCGGCGACCCGACCGCGGGCTTCACCGAGATGGCGATCCGCGAACTGGGGGCCGAGCGGGTGGTCTACGGCAGCGACGCGGGCGGCCGTAGCTTCGCCTCGCAGCTGGCCAAGGTCCACGGGGCCGACGTCCCCGACGAGGCGAAGAAGCTCATCCTCGCCGGTAACCTCAAGCGGCTGCTCGGGCCGATCCTGAAGGCCAAGGGGGTGCGGCCGTGACCGACCGCCTCATCGACGTGAACGTCCACCTGTCGCGCTGGCCCGCCCGCCGCGTCCGCGGGGACGAGACGAAGGACCTGGTTGCGAAGCTCAAGACCCACGGCGTCGTCGAGGCGTGGGCCGGCAATTTCGACGGGCTGCTGCACAAGGACATCGCCGCCGTCAACGCCCGTCTTGCCGAGGAGTGCAAGGCGCACACCGACGTGCGGCTGGTCCCGTTCGGGACGGTGAACCCGATGCTCCCGGACTGGGAGGAGGATCTGCGGCGCTGCGCCGAGGTCCACCGGATGCCCGGTGTCCGTCTGCACCCGAACTACCACGGTTACAAGCTCGACCACCCGGCGTTCGCAAAGCTCCTGAAGCTCGCCACGGAGAGGCGGCTGGTCGTGACCCTGGCACTACTCATGGAGGACGTGCGGATGATGCACCGCCTCCTCCAGGTGCCGAACGTGGACCCGGCCCCGCTGTCGGCCCTCGTCGCGAAGATGCCGGGCCTGCGGCTGGTCCTGCTCAACGCCCTGGGCGTGCTCAAGGGCGACGCCCGCGTGACGCTCCTTCGCAGCGGCGATGTGTCGGTGGACATCGGCACGCTGGAGATCGTCAACGGCGTGGCCAACCTGCTCGACGAGGTGCCGCAGGAGCGCGTCCTGTTCGGGTCGCACGCGCCGCTGTTCTACTTCGAGTCGGCGCTCTTGAAGCTCAAGGAGTCGCCGTTGACCACGGCGCAGCTCCAGGCGATCCGCGAGGACAACGCCCGCCGATTGCTGCCGGCTCCCGACTAGTGGTGCTTGTAATGTAGTCCGCTCGCTCCGCGAGCGGTCCCCCGCGACGGATCGGGACGCATTGCGGTCGAGCAAGACCGCTCGCGGAGCGAGCGGACTACATTCCAGACCTGTCCGGTCGTAGTGCAGGCGAGCCGCCTGCACCACGACCGAGACGCTTGACATTCAAGATTCTGAACGTATGGACACTACGCGGAGAAAGCCTTGCCCGCACGCTCGGACGGGGATCAGATGGCCACATTGCCACTCCCAAAGTGGCAACCTGCCCCCCCGACTCCCGCCGGTTGAGGCGACAGATGAGACTACCGGGGTCAGGCCGCCAAACTGGCACAATCGAAAAGTGGCGGTCTGGCGCTCTGACCCCGCGACGACCGGTGCTTGAAGTGTCACCCGGCCCACTCCGACAGGAGTCCCGCCATGCAGCCTGATAACCATCCCACCCGGCGCCGCTTCCTCGCCGCCTCGTCTGGCGCCCTGGTCGCCGGCAGCCTCCCCGGCCAGGACGAGAAATCCGACGCGGCGAAGCTCGCCCTGAACGGCGGTCCGAAGGCCGTGCCCGGGCGCGCGCCGCGGCTGGTCCGCTGGGGCAAGCCCGAGCGCGACCGCCTCGACGCCATGATCGGGCAGGACTCGCTCTTCTACTGGAAGGGGCCGCAGACGGCCGCGCTGGTCGAGCGGTTCCGCAAGGTCTGCCCGCTCAAGCACGTCATGACCTGCTCGTCCGGGACCGCGGCCCTGCACATCGCGGTCGCCTCCGCCGGCATCGCGCCCGGCGACGAGGTCATCACCACCCCGATCACCGACGTCGGAACGGTCATCGGCGTGCTCTACCAGCAGGCGGTGCCGGTGTTCGCCGATGTCGGCAAGAGCACCTACAACCTCGACCCGGCCGACGTGGAACGGCGGATCACGCCGAAGACCCGGGCGATCATCGCCGTCCACCTGGCCGGCAACCCGTGCGACCTGTCCGCCCTGAAAGCCCTCGCGGACCAGCACGGCCTGGTCCTGATCGAGGACTGCGCCCAGGCGTGGGGCGCGACGTACTGTGGCAAGCCGGTCGGCACCGTCGGGCACGTCGCCTGCTTCTCGCTCCAGAGCTCCAAGCACATCACCTGCGGGGACGGCGGTGTCGTCGCCTCCGGCGACGAGAAGTTCGGCCCGCTGTTGCAGCGGTACGGCGACAAAGGGTTCGACCGGCTCGGCAAGACCGGGCTGTTCGACGCCTTCGCCACCAACTACCGCATGAGTGAGCCGCAGGCGGCGGTCGCCGCCGCCCAGCTCGACCGGCTGGAGGCGATCGCGGCGAAGCGGGCGAAGCTCGGCAACCTGCTCGGCGAGGGGATCGCCGGCACCCCCGGCGTCGAGCCGCACGAGGTCCGGCCCGACGACCGCTGCACCTACTGGTTCACCATGCTGCGGCTGAAGCCGAAGGCGTTGAGGTGCGACCGGGCGGAGTTCGTCAAGGCGCTCTCCGCCGAGGGGGCGCCGGCGTCGGCGGGGTACATTCCGGTGCCGCTCTACGGCAACCCGGTCTTCCGAAGGCACGGCTTCTTCGCCGGCCGCTGGCCGGTCAAGGAGTCCGGTCTGACGGCGATGGACTACGCGAAGGTCTCCTGCCCGGAGGCCGAGGCGGTCCTCAAGACCGGCGTCCGGCTGGTCGTGAACGAGGGGATGAGCGAGGCGTACGTCCGCGGCGTGGCCGCCGCGGTGCGGAAGGTCGCCGCCCACTACGCCGCCTGATACCGAGTCGCATGGATTCGCTGCCGTCTTGGTTTGGTTCCCTCCCCCCTTGGGGGGGGAGGGTTAGGGTGGGGGGTAGCTCTCCGAGTCGGGGGCGATGTGACCGACCGGTTGATGCTTCACCCCCCCCCACCCTAACCCTCCCCCCCAAGGGGGGAGGGAACAAGACGGTAGTGTATCGATCGGATTCGGTATGACCCCGCACCGGTCACAGGTAGGGCAATTGTCCCTTGGTCGCCGCGGCCAGGCCGGTGAGGACCCGCGCCACTTCCCGGCTCACCGCCTCCAGGTAGCGCCGGCCCTTGTCGGCCGTCGCCTTGGACGGGTCGCCGCAACCGGTGTCGGGGTGGGTGGCGGTCCACGGCCGCGGCGTCCACACGCCGGGCGTCCCCCGCAGGGCGTCGATGGCGAACGGCACCGTCCGCCCTTCCCCGGACTGGCTCATCACCACCCAGTCCGGGCAGACGTGCAGCAGGACGCTCGTCTCCAGTTCCCCGGCGTGGTCGCCCGGCTCCTCGAAGATTGCCGCCAGCGCGTCCGGGGCCACCTGGTAGAAGTTGACCAGCACGACCAGAACGCCGGACTCGGCCCGCACGTCGCGGACCAGCGGCTTGAAGTCGTTGCCGCCGTGCGCGTTGAGCAGTACCAGCCGGTCGATCCCTTGAATCTTCAGCGACCGGGCGACGTCGGTGAGGATGGCCAGCGCGGTAGTCGTGCGAAAGCTGATGGTCGCCACCTGATCGAGCTGCATCTCGTCGTTGCCGTAGGGGATGGTCGGCAGCACCACGACCCGGGCGCCGGCCTCGTGGGCGATTGCGGCGGCCCGCTCGGCGATGACGGTCGCCTCGATCACGTCGGTGCCGTGCGGCAGGTGATAGTTGTGGGCCTCGGTCGCCCCCCACGGCAGCACGGCCACGGCCGGCCGGTACTCCCGGAGCTGCTGGTAGTTGGCCTCGTGCAGCACGAACGGTCGCGGCGGCATGGCTCACTCTCCCTCGCAGGGCGGACGGGGCAACCGTCGCCGGCCCTACTTCGCGGGCGGCTTGTCCTTCAGCACCGCGTCGAACAGCCTGTACGCCGCCTCCCGCATCGCGGGCGGGAAGTCGTGCCCGCCCTCCGGGTGCTCCACCCGCAGCCGGTCGGGGTGGCCGTACAGTTCGAAGACGGGCTTCGCGGCGGCGGCGATCCGGTCCACGCTGTCCGCCCGGAAGTTCGAGTCCTTAGTGGGGGCGACGATCAGGACGTGCCGCGGGGCCAGCGCGCCGATCAGCTCGTGGAAGTCGAACGGGATGTCGGCCAGCCGACCCTTGTAGTTCGCCAACCTCGGCATGTACCGGGTCTGGCACCACCCCTTCTCCGGCTGCCAGTTCTTCTCGTCCCCGCCGTAGTAGTCCAGGTACGAGTCCAGCCCGCAGCTCGACACCACCACCTTGAGCCGGTCGTCGAAGACGGCGGTGTAAACGGAGTTGTGCCCGCCCAGCGAGTGGCCGATCGTGCCGAACGCCTTGCCGTCCACGAACGGCAGCGACTCCAGCAGGTCCAGCCCGCGCCTGTTGTCCCAGACGGCCTTCAGGGTGCCGCTCTCCCAGCCGAGCTTCTTGAGGTCGGGCTGGTACTTGGCCAGCAGCGGGTAGCTCGGCGCGAGGGTGACGTACCCGCGCTCGGCCAACTCGGCGGCGTACCCGCGGTTGGGCCTCTTCCCCAGGCCGACCACTGTGCCGTGACCGACGACGTTGTCCGTCCCGTGCAGGCAGAGAACGGCGGGGGCCTTCCGCTTGCCCGCCAGCACGTCCTTGGGGACGAGCAGGTAGGCGGGGACGCGCGAGCCGGGTTCGGAGGCGTAGGTGATGAGCCGGCGGACGTACGTCCCGGCGTCCACCTCCTCCTCGGTCTTCGGGTCGAGCGGGCACCGCTTCTCGGCACCGGGGAGCTTGCCCATCACCGCCTCCATCCCGCGGACGACCTCCGCCCGGCGCTTCTCCCAGTCCGCGACGGACTTCACCGGCCGCGACTTGCCGTCGTCACCGCGGTAGACGAGCAGGTTGTCCCGCGGCAGTCGCGGCGGGTCGGCCGCCGTGGCGAGGGGCACCTGCAACGCGATCACCGCGGCCAAGAGGGCCAGCGCCCTGACTGGGAGAAGGATCGGCATGTTAGTGCTCCCTTTCCTATTGATCCGCAGGTTGTCGAGATTGTCTCACGAGACTTGCCCGCGCGACGCTCTTCAGCCCGAAGGGCTGGGAGTCCTCAGCCCGGGGCACCGCCCCGGGTTGGGACGTCCAACGCGCCCCCAGCCCGAAGGGCTGGGACAGGTGGCGTGTCCCAGCCCGTCGGGCTGGAAGAACCACCGCCCCGTTCCCCAGGGCTGCGCCCTGGGCTGAGGACTCCCAGCCCTTCGGGCT
>DASSAT010000376.1:0-4414 GCA_035699305.1 Fimbriiglobus sp.
CAACCCCTCGGGGTTCGCCGGGGAGGGTTCGCGGTGGTATTGTAAGACCGCGACCGGCCGCCGTCCGATCGGTGGAACCATCTCGCGGCATAGGCCGGTCCTTGAGGGAGTATCCGCCGTCCCATGCTTCGCCTGACCGATCTGCGGGAAATCCTGCGGTACGTCCCCCGGTTCCGAGACCGGGTGTTCGTCATCGCCATCGACGGGGCCATCGTCGAGGACGACAACTTCCCGAACATCCTGCTCGACATCGCGCTGTTGCGGAGCCTGAACATCCGGGTGGCGCTGGTCCACGGGGCCGCCCACCAGGTCAAGCGGTACGCGGAGCTGGTGAAGGTCACGCCGTCGGACGTGGACGGGACTGGCGTCACCGACTCCGCGACGCTGCAACTGGCGATCACCGCGGCCAACCGGGTGACGCACGAGGTGCTAGAGGGGCTGTCGGCCAACGACCTGCGCGGGGCGTGCCCGAACGCGCTGGTAGCGCACCCGGCCGGCATCCTCGGCGGGGTGGACCACCAGTTCACCGGCCGGGTCGAGCGGGTGGACGCGGGGCTGCTGCAAACGCTGCTGGAGCGGGACATCGTGCCGGTGGTGCCGCCGATCGGGGTGGACGGGTCCGGCCGCAGCTACCGGCTCAACTCGGACGCGGTGGCGGTCGAGGTGGCGAAGACCCTGAGCGCGGTGAAGCTGGTGTACCTCTCGACCGAGGGCGGGGTCCGCGGGCCGCGCGGGGTGATCCGGCAGATGACCGTCGAGGAGGCGGAAGTTTTCTTGAAGAAGAATCGGGCCGACCTGTCGCGCGGCGTGGTGACGAAGATGACCCACGCGGTCCGGGCGGGGCAGGGAGGTGTCGAGCGGGTCCACCTGATCGACGGCCGCGAGCAGGAGGGACTTCTCGGCGAGGTCTTCTCCAACGAGGGGATCGGCACGCTGATCTACACCAACGAGTACCAGGCGATCCGGGTGGCGCAGAAGAAGGACGTGCGGGCGGTGTTCGGGCTGATCCAGCGGGGGATGAAGGCGGACGAATTGGTCAAGCGGACCCGGGCCGACCTGGAGCGGCAGATCGGCGATTACTTCGTCTTCGAGGTAGACCGCAACCCGGTCGGGTGCGCCGCCCTGCACCTGTACCCGGAGGTGAACAAGGCCGAGCTGGCGAGCGTGTACGTGGACCCGCGGTACGAGAACCAGGGGATCGGCAAGAAGCTGATCCAGTACGCCGAGGGGGCGGCCCGCGGCCGGGGGGTCGGGGTGTTGTTCTGCCTCTCGACGCAGGCGATCAACTTCTTCGTCCAGCGCGGCGGTTTCAAGCTCGGCAGCCCGGACGACCTGCCGCCGTCGCGGCGCGACGCCTACGAGAAGAACGGCCGCCGTAGCGCCGTGCTGGTCAAGTCTTTGGACTAACAAATGCAAAAGGCAAAAGGCAAAACGCAAAAAGGAAGACCGGCACACCCGGTACGACCGGTCCCGTTGCGGCCTCTTTTTCGCGTTTTGCGTTTTGCCTTTTGCGTTTCCGCTCCGGGTGTCGCCGATCTCATCTCGCGGTCCCGTTTCCTCACCGCGGGAGAGTGCCATGTCCACCTTCTACGTTCTGCCGCCGCGCGAGTGCATGGAACAGGCCGCGGCCGCGTTCGTGGCCCGGGTGCTGCCGGGCGTGCCCGCTCCGGCAACGCTGTGGGAAGACCTGCTCGGGCTGCTCGTGGCCGGGTGCCCGGAGACGTTCTTCGTTCACCGGGAGGACCTGCCCGGGGACGGGGAACTCGCCGAGGACCTGGCGATCGGGTTCGGGGCGGAGCCGGGCGATGTGGTGGCGGAGGTGGGGCTGGCGGCGGGACCGGCGCCGGCACGGGTCCGGCGGTGGTCGGTGCCGGCCGCCGTTTCCAATCCGGGGTCGGGGCGATAAGGTAAGGGGTACAGCCCACTCGGATTTATCCCCGACCACCACGACGGCGACCATGACCGACCCGCGCGACACGGACGACAGCTGGGGCGAACTCTACCGCGAACTCGGGGTGGACGACCCCGACGCGCCGAAGCACGCCCCCCGAGACGAAGAGCCCGGCCCCGACGACGAGCCGGAGTTGGTCGAGCTGACCGAATCCGCGGCCGACGAGGAGGTCGGCGAAGCCGCCCAGGCGTTCGACGACGCCGGGGACGACGAGCCGGCCGACGGCCCCGCTGGCGAGGGCGATGGCGAGGGCGATCCGGGGCAGAAGAAGCGTCGTCGTCGTCGCCGGCGCCGGCGGAAGAAGGGCGCGGCGGGCCATCCGGCTGGCGAGGAGTCGGGCGCGACCGGTGAGGGCGAGGAAGGGGACTCCGAGACCCAGTTGGAAGAGGACGAGGAGGAGTCGGAGGCGGCCGTCGGCCGCGGGGTGGAGGAGGAGGTCACCCCCGAGATGACCCGGGACATCATCGCCAACTGGAACGTGCCGTCCTGGGAGGAGATCGTCGCCGGGCTGCACCGGCCCGATCGGTAACGCAAAACGATAAACGCAAAACGCAAAAAGAATACAGCCGCTATCAGGTCTCCTTTTTGCGTTTTGCGTTTTGCCTTTTGCGTTGGAGAAAACGATGGCCGACGCCACCATCGACGTGGTCGGGATGGACGACCTCCCGCTGATCGTCGAGATGTACAACCAGATCTTCCGCCCAACGGTGACGGTCGAGAAGTTCCGCCGGCGCTACCTGGGGCGATACAACGTGCTCCAGATGATCGCCCGGGTGGGGGACAAGCCGGCCGGGTTCTTTCTCGGGTTCGAACTCAAGCCGGACGTGTTCTTCGCCTGGTTCTACGGGGTGATGCCGGACTACCGGCGGACCGGGATCGGGTCGCAGCTGATGGAGGCGGCCCAGAGTTGGGCGACCCAGCACAGCTACGAGTGGATCCGGCTGGAGTGCCATAACCAGCACCGGCCGATGCTTCACCTGGCGATCGTTCTCGGCTACGACATCGTCGGCATCCGCTGGGACGCCGACCGCGGCGACAACCTGGTGATCTTCGAGAAGGCGCTTTCGACGAGCTGAGCAAGCCCGGCCGTTGCATCGGGCAGGCTTCATCGTGGTACCACGTCCAGAAAGTTTCGCAGCAGCTTCGGCCCCTCGACCGTCAGGAAGCTTTCGGGGTGGAACTGCACCCCGAAGAGCGGCCACGTCTTGTGCTGCACGCCCATGATCTCGCCTTCCTTCGTCCAGGCGGTCACGGCGAAGTCCGGGTTGGTCCACGTCTCCCGCTTGATGACTAGCGAGTGATACCGAGTGGCGTCGAACGGGTTGGACAGCCCGGTGAAGACGCCGGTGTCGTCGTGGTGGATCGGCGACACCTTGCCGTGCATGATCCGCTGGTTGCGGACGACCTCACCGCCGAAGCTGTGGCCGATGCACTGGTGGCCCAGGCACACGCCCAGGATTGGCACCTTGCCGGCGTAGCGCTTGAGCACCTCGTTGGAGATGCCGGCCTCCCGCGGCGTACACGGCCCCGGCGAGATGATGATGTGGGTGGGCTTCAGCTCGTCGATCTTGTCGAGCGTGATCTGGTCGTTGCGGTGGACCTGCATCGGCAGTGTCGGGTCGATCTCCCCGAGCCGCTGGACCAGGTTGTACGTGAACGAGTCGTAGTTGTCGATCAGGAGGATCATGGGTGTTCCCGGCGAACCCCGAGCGGCAGCGAGGGGGTGAAGGCCCAACCCCCTCGCTGCCGCTCGGGGTTCGCCTAGCTTTGCTTGCTCGGAATCTTCTGGGCGCTGTTGGCGGTCGGGTCGTACTTCTTGCGCTCGGCCTCGTCCGTGACCTCCTCCAACACCGCCTCGAAGTCGGGCACGTCGTACCACGCCCCGTCGGCGAAGTCCACCAGCGCCCGACCGTCGTAGTTGACCGTCACCACCCGGCCAACCCGTCCGGCGAACCGTTCCAACTCCGGCCGGGCGCCGGGCTTCACCCGGATCAACTTGTCGGACCAGTGCTGCTTGAGGCGATCGACGGCGGTTTTGTCGGGGAATGTCATGACGATTCTTGTAGGTCGGGTCGAGTCTTCGAGGCCCGACGGGTACTACTCACCACAAAGGCACAAAGATCACACAAAGATCACACAAAGGAAGACCGTGTACGGCTCCTCTTCTTCTTGGTGTTCCTTTGTGTGATCTTTGTGCCTTTGTGGTGAATGCCGGTCCGTCATGCGCAACGTCGGGCCTCGAAGACTCGACCCGACCTACGCGATCACCCCCGGAACACCTGCGGCCCTCGCGGCGGCGGGTCGAAGTCGAGGCGCTTCACGAAGTCGCACGCCTCCTTCGCCCCGAACTCGCGGTCCATGCCGGGGTCGTGCCAGTCCACCGCCAGCGGGCCTTCGTAGCCAATCTCGTTCAGGGCACGGATTACCGCTTCCCAATCGACGCCGCCGCGGCCGGGGGAGCGG
>DASSAT010000377.1:0-16115 GCA_035699305.1 Fimbriiglobus sp.
TGGGCCCACGGCAAGCGGGCCATCGTTGAACCGGAGCGTCTGCTCGCGGCCCATGAGGTCCGAACCCGCGTGTGCGACTACTACGGCTGCGAACACCTGGAACCCCTTACACAACTATCCGCCTGAAAATGCACTAGAGACATTGCGAAACATCCTCCAGGGCCAGTTGGTCCAGTACAACCAGTGGTACACCGAGGCCGCGGAGTTCTACGCCACTTGGTATGGGGCACTCCAAGGCTTGTCGGGTCCCCCGGTTGCTCCGACAATCCCGCTCAACGTGCTTCCGGTATCGCACGTGGAAGCTTGATGTCCTCAACCCGACAAGGAGTCACCTTTGTTCGTACCGATTCTGCTGACGCAGGCCGCTTTCGTACTCACGACCTCCGGCCCGGAGGTCTCCCCCGCACTGGCTAGGTCGGCCAGGATGGAGCGGATAAAGGAGAGGATCAAGAACCTGCCCCACCCCGAGCAACTTCGGAGGGAGGTATGGGGGGTCCAGATCGAGTGGAACGAGAGGATGTTGGCGAAGTTCCGCGCCCAGCGGAAGGAACTGGAGGCCCGCAAGGACGTCGATTACTCGCGGAACATCGCCGTCCTCAAGGAAATCGAGGCGCGGTACGAGAAAGACCTTGATTGGTTGAGACGGCAGCGAGGATGGTAGAGGACATGCCATGTTCGCACTGCTGTTGCGGGCGTAACCGGCGGAGTTAAACACTCCGCCGGCGTTCTCTGACCGTCGCAGAACATGCCCCGTTAACCTGTCTCCTGCCCCCCATCTACTGCCTCCAGTCCCCGGGTCCGGGCGATCTTGTCCAGGATGCCGTTGACGAACCCCGGCGAATCGGCGGTGCCGAACCGCCGGGCCAGTTCGATCGCCTCGTTGAGGACCGCCGCCGCTGGCGACGGCTCCGGGTCGTGGAGTAGTTCGTAGGCGCCCAGCCGCAGGACGTTGCGGTCCGCCGGCATCATCCGGTGCAGCCGCCAGTTCTCGGCCGTATCGGCCAGCGCCTGGTCGATCGTGGCCTGGTGCGCCAGGACGCCGTCATAGAGCTTCAGGCCGAAGGCGACCAGGTCCAGGTCGCGTAGCCGGTCGTGGGCGAACCGTTCGACCGCCGGGCGGGGGACCGGGACCGCGTTCTGGTCCTTCAGGAAGAGGAGTTGCAGGGCGACTTCACGGGCACGGGAACGACGAGCCATCGGCGGCGGTCCTCGGACATCGCATTCTGACCGGTATCTTATCGGGTCCGGCCGGGTTCACCACCGGCCGCCGATCTGAGCAAGGCGTTCACCACAAAGGCACAAAGGCCACACAAAGAAAACTCAAAGAGATGAAGCCGAGAATGTACTCCCCTGACTTCCTTTGTGTTTCCTTTGTGTGACCTTTGTGCCTTTGTGGTGATCGTTTACCGACTTGCGATGACGCGGTCGCCACAATAACGGGAGGTCACTCGGCCCGTCGGCGATCCGTACTCATAGAACAATCGCATCCCCACCTGCCCTCGGGCCGTCTGATGCCGAACCGGTCCCGCGTCGTCATCACCGACTTCATCGCCGACGACCTTCAGCCCGAGCGGGACGCGCTCGGCGACCTCGCCGACGTGGTCGCCCTCGACGCCCCGTCGGAGGCGGAACTCCCCGGCCGGGTGGACGACGCCGACGCGGTGATGATCTACCACAACGTCACGCTCGGCGCGGGCACCATCCGGCGGCTGACTCGGTGCAAGCTGATCGTCCGCTGCGGGGTTGGGTACGACAACGTGGACTGGGCTTACGCACGAGAGCGCGGTATCCCGGTCGCCAACGTCCCCGACTACGGCACCGAGGAGGTGGCCGACTCCGCGATCGGATTGACGCTGACGCTCGCCCGCGGCATCCACCGCTACGACGCCAAGCTGAAGCGCGACCTCGGCGCCTGGCACTACCAGGCGGCGGCGCCGCTGCTGCGGCTGCGCGGCCGGGTGTTCGGCGTGGTCGGGCTGGGCCGGATCGGGACGGCCGCGGCGTTGCGGGCAAAAGCCCTCGGCATGGACGTGGCGTTCACCGACCCGTATAAGCCAGACGGCATCGACAAGGCACTCGGCGTCCGCCGGGTCGAGCGGCTGGCGGACCTACTGGAACAGTCCTTCGTGCTGAGCCTGCACTGCCCGCTGACCGCGGAGACCCGGCACCTGATCGACGCGGCGGCGCTGGCCCGGATGCCCCGCGGGTCGTACCTCATCAACACCAGCCGCGGCGGGGTGGTGGACCTGACTGCCGTCCCCGACGCGGTCCGGTCCGGCCGGCTCGCCGGGGCTGGCATCGACGTGTTCCCGCACGAGCCGCCGCCGGCCGACCATCCGCTCATCGCGGCGTGGCGCGACCCCGCCGACCCGTGTTATGATCGGGTGGTCCTCAACCCGCACGCGGCCTTCTACTGTGAAGAGGGGCTGCGGGACATCCGGGTGAAGGCGGCCCGGGCCTGCCGCCGGGCGTTGCTCGGGGAACCGCTGCGGAACGTCGTGAACTGAGAGACGTTTTCTGGGTTCGTTGTTTGGGAGTTGCCAATGAACGAGATCGCGATGATGGTGTCGTACCTGCGAGTCGGCGAAATCCTGGTGATCCTCCTGACCCCGCCAGCGATCGTGGCCGGGTCGTACCTGCTGTTCCGGGTCGGCGCCCTCGGCCCGGACCTTGCACCCGAAAACTAACCACAGAGTCACAGAGGACACCGAGGGAAGAAACACAGAGAGGAAAACAGGGTTCAAGGCAGAAGACGAGTATTCCTCCTTCATCTGCCTTAAACCCTGTCTGTTGTCTGCTCGGTGTTTCTTCCCTCGGTGTCCTCTGTGACTCTGTGGTTCGTTCCTCTTTACGCGGCCGTGCGCATCGGGTCGGGTTCGCCGCGGATCACCCGGCCGACGGTGCCGAACAGCTCGGCCTCGTACCGCTCCTTTCGGAACGGCAGCGCGGCCCGGCGGGCGGCCCGCGGGTCGAACGCCCCGGCCTGCCGCTCGTACCGCTCGATGGCGTCGGTCACGGCGTCCGCCGTCTGTTCGTCGAAGAATACGCCGCCCGGCTCGGCAGTCGGGCCGAGCGGGCGAATGGTCTCGGTCGCCCCGCCGCGTCCTAAGGCGATCACCGGCGCCCCGCACGCCTGCGCCTCGACCGGGACGATGCCGAAGTCCTCTTCCGCCGGGAACAGCAGCGCCCGGCACCGCCGGTAGTGGTCGCGGACCACCTCGTCCGGCTGCCAGCCGAGGAATGACACCGTCGGCCCCGCCAGCGCCCGGAGCTTCGCCTCCTCTTGCCCCCGGCCGATGACCACCAGCTTGCGGCCGAGCCGGTTGCACGCCGCGACCGCCAGGTCGAACCGCTTGTACGGGGCCAGCGCCGAGACGACCAGGTAATAGTCTTCCCGGTGTACCGCGGCCGGGGTGTAGAAGTCCGTGTCCACCGGCGGGTAGATGACGACGCTGTCGCGGTCGTAGCACTCGCGGATGCGCCGGCGGATCGTCTCGCTGATGGCGACGAAGTGCGTCACCCGGTCGGCGGTCCGCCGGTCCCAGTCGCGCAGTCGAGCGAGCAGCAAGTCGGCCGCGGCGGATTTGATTCGCCCGAGCCGGCCTCGGCGGAAGTACGACTCGCGCAGGTGCCAGGCGTAGCGCATCGGGGTGAAGCAGTAGCAGACGTGCGGCACCCCCGGCGGCGGGACGGCGGCCTTGGCGACGCAGTGGCTGAAGCTCAGGACCGCGTCGCAGTCGGGGATCGGCCACCGGGCCGCCAGCGGCATCGCCGGCAGCAGGTAGCGGTAGTACCGGCCGACCCCGGGGAGCCGGTTGAGCAGAGTGGTTCGAGGGTGAAGCCGCTCGATCGGCTCGGAGACGGTGCCGCGCCGGTGGAGGAGGGTGAACAGGCGTGCGTCCGGCCAGCGCCGGCAGGCCGATTCGAGGCACTTCTCCCCGCCC
The DNA here is from genome assembly GCA_035699305.1 of Fimbriiglobus sp. Classification (GTDB taxonomy): domain Bacteria; phylum Planctomycetota; class Planctomycetia; order Gemmatales; family Gemmataceae; genus DASSAT01. The sequence goes on from DASSAT010000377.1 coordinate 3,945, forward strand.
CGCATGCCGGTGAGCCAGTCGTGGACCAGTACCACCCGTTCGGACCGCATCCCGCCTCCGGTTGTGGGCCATTCGGCCGTGTCGGGGGGCAGTGTAGTCGGCCGCCGGCCGATCGGGAAAGGGGAACTCCGCGGCTGGTGCCCGACCGGCCGGGCCGGGTCCGGTTGTGCCGACGGGACCGGTTGGGGGAAACATTGGGAACCGGCCGCTCCAGTTGCGGTGGGTGAACTATCGTAGTAAGCTGACACTAATTACGTCGCCGGTGCCGACCGCGACCGGCACCGTGGAGGGTGCCTGCCGCGGCCCGGTGTTTCCGTTCGGAAGCGCTCGCCCTTCCGGGGCGACTGACCGCCGGGACGTTGCGAAGACCAGGAGAGGGGCCCTATGCCGCTCGCACTGAACATCGGCAAGTGCAGCCTGCTCGGGAACTATCGGGAGAACAACGAGGACTCGATCGAGGTCAAGCAGTTCCCCGACCTGATCGTGTCCATCGTGGCCGACGGCATGGGCGGGCAGGCGGCCGGCGAGATCGCCAGCAAGCGGGCCATCGAGATCATCCCCCGGGAGCTGCGCAAGAACCTCGCCGCCCACCTCAACCCGGACGGGGTCAAGGCCGTCCTGCGCAAGTCCATCGTCCAGGCCAACGAAGAGATCATGGCGATGGGCGCGCTGGACAAGGACATGAAGAACATGGGCACGACCGTCGTCATGGCGGTCTGGCGCAAGGGGACCGAGATGCACGTCGCCGGGGTCGGCGACAGCCGCTGCTACCTGCTCCGCGGCGGCACCGTCCAGCAGTTGACCACCGACCACTCGCTGGCGCAAGCCCTGGTCGAGGCCAAGACCATCTCCGCGGCCGAGGCCAAGGAGCACCGGTTCAAGAACGTCCTGTGGAAGTACCTCGGCAGCAAGGAGGTCGGCGAAGGGCCGGACGTCAACGTGGTCCAGGTCCAGCCCGGCGACCGATTCCTACTGTGCACCGACGGCCTCAGCGGGGTGGTTCAGGACGAGCAACTGCTGGAGTTCGTCGGCAAGCAGGGCGACATGCAGGCGTGCGCCGAGGGGCTGGGGCAACTGGCGCTAGACGCCGGGTCGCGGGACAACGTCTCGGTCATCATGATCGAGGTGGTGGAAGCCGCGTAGCGCGGCAAATCCCAAATCCCAAGCACCAAATCCCAAACAAGACCCCTGCCTTGTTTGGGATTTGGTGCTTGGGATTTGGGATTTACCAGTATGGTTGCACCGTCGGCTTGATGACCAGCTCCGGCACCGAGACGCGCGGCGGCAGGCTCGCCACGAACAACACCGCCTCGGCCACGTCCTCGGGCTTGAGGATCAGCGCCCGCTGGGCGTCGGTGACGGGGCTGGGCCGGTGCTCCAGGATGGGCGTGTCGATTTCGCCGGGGTAGATGTTGCTCACCCGGACGCCCGAGTCCTTCTCCTCGTTGGAGAGCACCAGCCCCAGGGCGCCCATGCCGAACTTGGCCGCGACGTAGGCCGCCCCGCCGAGCGGGTTGGCCCGTTTGCCGGCCACCGACACCACGTTGACGATCACTCCGTCCTTGCGCTCCAGCATGGCCGGCAGCACCGCCCGGATGCAGTAGTACGCCCCGTCCAGGTTGGCCCGGATCATCCGGTCCCACGCCTCCGGGGTCAGCTCCCGCAGGGTGCGGTCCTTGAGGTTCGCGCCGGCGTTGTTGACCAGGACGTCCACCCGGCCGAACGCCCCGGCCGCGGTCCGCATCAGTGCCTCGCACTGCCCCGGATCGGACACGTCGGCCGCCGCGAACCGGAGGCTGCCCCCGGCGTTCAACTCGCCCGCCGCTCGCTCAAGCTTCTCGGCGTCCCGGCCGGCGATCACGACCTTCGCCCCTTCTCTCAGGAAAAGGGCGGCGACCGCCTTGCCGACCCCGGACCCGCCGCCGGTGACGACCGCCACCTTGCCCGTCAACTTCGCCATATGCGGTTGACCCCCGCCGCGTGGTTTCGGTAAGGATAAGAAAGGACCTGCGCTGCTATGCTACTGTCTAAGGCTTTGGGCGGCACCGACGCCGTCCCGACCCCTATCCGAGGCCAGCCGACTATGAACCCCGACCTCCGCCGTCGCACCGACGACCTGACCGCCCGGCTGGCCCACTTGCGGGACTCTCTTTGACGTGGCCAGCAAGCTCGCCGTCCGCGACCAACTCGACGCCAAGCAGGCCGAGCCGGGGTTCTGGGACAACGCGGAGGCCGCCCGCGGTGTGATCCAGAAAGTCAAGGTGCTCAACGCGCTGCTGAAGCCCTACGAGGAGTTGGCCCGCGCGCAGACGGACATCTCGGCTATGGCCGAGCTGGCCGAGGAGGACGAGTCGTTCGAGGCAGAGGTCGAGCCGGCGCTCGCCGCGGCCGAGCAGAAGCTCGACGAGTTCGAGCTGATGGCGATGATGAGCGGCAAGCAGGACTCGGCCAGCGCGGTGGTGTCGATCAAGCCGGGGGCCGGCGGCACCGACGCCTGCGACTTCGCCGAGATGCTCTTCCGCATGTACACGCGCTGGGCGCAGCGGCATGGCTTCCAGGTGTCCGACATCGACGAGGAGCCGAACCTGGAGGCGGGCCTCCAGAGCGTGACCTTCAAGATCGTCGGCGAGTACGCCTACGGGTACATGCAGAGCGAGATCGGCGTTCACCGGCTGGTGCGGATCAGCCCGTTCGGGTCCAGCGACACCCGGCAGACGTCGTTCGCCGCGGTGGACGTGGTGCCGGAGTTGGACGAGACGATCGAGATCGAGGTGAACGAGAAGGAGCTAATCATGCAGACCTTCTCGGCCGGCGGGCCGGGCGGTCAGCACCAGAACAAGACGCAGTCCGGCGTCCGGCTGATCCACAAGTCCGGGGTGCGGGCCGAGAGCCGGGCCGAGCGCAGCCAGCCGAAGAACTACAGCAACGCCCTGAAGCTGCTGAAGTCCCGGCTGTACGCGATCGAGGAGCAGAAGCGGCTCGGGGACATCGCCCAGCGGTACGACGCCAAGGGGGAGATCGCCTTCGGCAGCCAAATCCGCAGCTACGTCATGCAGCCGTACACCCTGGTCCGCGACGAGCGCGACGGGATCGACGTGAAGACGCCGGCGGTGATGCAGGTGCTCGATGGCGACCTGGACGAGTTCATGCACGCCTACCTGCGGCACAAGACCGCCCGGCGGAACAAGGCGAAGACTTAAGCGATGGCACGCGGATGACGCGGATTTCAGCGCGGATACACGCGGATCAAAGACAGGGATGAAAGGCCGGATTTGGGTGTACTTGTTCTGATCTCTTGAATCCTGCTTTTTTCTGATCCGCGTTTTATCCGCGCTGAAATCCGCGTCATCCGCGCGCCATCGCTTCTATGTTCCCCTCACTCACCATCGACGTGACCGACCTGGCCGGCACTGAGGCGTTCGGCTATCGGCTCGGGCAGCACCTATTCCCCGGGGCGGTGGTGGCGCTGGTCGGACCGCTCGGCGCCGGCAAGACCCACCTGACGCGCACCATCGCCGAGGGGCTGCTCGTCGCCAACCCGGCTGCGGTGAACAGCCCGACGTTCGTGCTGATTCAGGAGTACCCCGGGCCGGTGCCGGTGTACCACTTCGACACCTACCGGCTCTCCGGCCCGCGGGAGTTCGCCGAGCTGGGGGTCGAAGAATACTTCGCTGGCGACGGGGTGTGCGTCGTCGAGTGGGCGGACAAGGTGGCTGACGTGCTGCCGGCCGATCACCTGCGGGTCGAGATCACCCCGACCGGCCCGACCACCCGGCGGTTCACCCTGACGGCGACCGGCCCCCGGCACGCGCTACTTCTCGCCGAGCTGTCACCACAGCCCGGCGGCACGCCGGCCGAGTGACCCGATCATCCCCGCCATCTTCCACGCCACGCGCCGGGGGACGTACCGCAGCGCCCCGTTCCTCAATGCGCCGGCCAACTCCGCCTCGGCTCGCACCGCCCGCGCCTCGCACGCGGCCGCCCGCCGGTTCGCCGCGTCAATCGGCTCGCCCCGCGGCGGCATGTCGTAGTCGATGGCACCGGGACTCAGGCCGAGCAGGTTCGCCGCGAACCGGACCGCGTCGCGGACGTTCTCGATCCCGAGCGGGACGGTCCGCAAGTTCAGATGGTCGCCCTGGAATCCTGGCTTGAACGGGCCGAGCACATGCGGGACGAACGGCGGCGGGTCGGCGAGTTCGTCGAACCACGGCAGCAGGTCCGGGCGGTCGGCGAGCGTGTCGCGGATCACCCAGCGGGCCTTGGCCCGGTCGTCGGCGGCCGTCAGCGGCACCGCGTCGAGGACCACCCTGGCCGCGAGTTGGCGATCGACGCGCAACCCGTCGTCGCGCGGAAAGAGGAACGTCTTAGCGTGCTGGAACGAGTCCAGAGTCGGCACCGGCCAGACCGGCAGGTCCGGGATCGTGGGGTGCGGCGGGTATCCGTCGGACCGGTTGAGCCGGAAGAACTCGTCGGCGATCGGGTTCCGGGCGTCGGTGATGAGGGTGGCCATGCCGTTGCTGCGGCCGGACAGCCCGGCGATGTTCAACGGAAGCCCGACCGAGAGGAACCGGCCGGCGACGTACCCGAGACCGATCCCGGAGTAGATGTCCGGGTAGGCGCTTGCGAACACCCGTCCGACGAGTTCCCGGTGGCGCGCGATCACGTCGCGGTGGATGAACGAGTTGTAGATCATCGGCAGCGTGTCCGCGCCGGCCTCGAACCGGGGCAGCTTGGCGATCCACTCGCGGGCGTCGCACTCCTTGACGTACCGGGTCAGCGGCAGGTGCAGGAAGTTGGCGTCCTTCGGCGTCGGGAGGGTCGGCCAGGTGTACAGCCCGCGCTGGCACCGCAGCGCCTTCGTCCCGTGGCGGTGGATCAGGTGGTCGGCTTCGGTGAGTGCGAGCGGCAGCAGCCCGTCGTCGTCGCCCAGGACGGTGACGTACTCCCCGGTCGCCTCGCCGACGGCGAGTTCCCAGTTGGCGCTCATGGCCAGCGGCCGGGGCGCGCGGACGTAGCGCACCCGGGGCGACGCGGCCGCCTCCACCACATCGCGCGTGCCCGGCGACGAGTGGTTGTCGCAGACGACGACTTCGTAGGAGTCGAAGTCCTGATCGAGCGTGGTCTGGAGCGACCACCGCAACGTGTCGGCCCGCTCGCGGGTCGGGATGACGATGCTGAACCGCGGCTGACTCATTACTACTCCCTTCATGCCACCCGCTTCAATCCTGTAGGGTGGGCCGAGTCTTCGAGGCCCACCATTCTCCCAACTACAAGACACATCACGCCACCCGCTTCAGGTACGCCGACGGCCAGTGCGTCACGCGCTCGGTGATCTTGCCTTCGTTGAACGGGAACGCCGGCTCCTCCAGCCGGAATCGCGGGTCGTGGGCGGCGAACTCGCGGGCTGCCTCGGCTGGGTTGTCCCACGACCACTCCGGCTTCGCCCCCGGCCGCTCGGCCACCGCCGCCATGATCCCGTCCGTCGCCACGATGTACGAGCCGACGCTGACCAGCGGCCCGTAAGCTTTTAGTTCCGCGAGGACGTGGGCCTTCGTGTGGTTCGAGTCGAGTACGACCAACACCCGCTCCCCGGGCCGGATCAGACTTCGGACTCGCTCCACCACTTCGGGCGCGGTCGAGCTTCCCTCGACCAGCGTAATCAGCCCGGCGAGCGGATGCGCCTCGATGGCCCTCCGGTTGTGCGGTCGAATCTCGACGTCCACGCCGATCACACGGCCGCTGTCGAGCACCTTGCAAAGCGTCGCGGAGAAGACCAGCGACCCGCCGTGCGCCACGCCCGTCTCGACGATCACGTCCGGCCGCACCTGGAAGACGACCTCCTGGAAGCGAACCATGTCCTCCGGGAGCTGGATGATCGGCCGGCCGAGCCAGGTGAAGGCGTAGGCGTACTTCTGGGTCCAGCCGACGGCGACCCACTGGTCACTGATGAGGTGGAACGCTTCCGGGGAGTCGAGCGGGACTTCGCGGCGGCCGGCCGCGGTCTCCGCGGTCACGATCCCGGCGTCCGTGTCGATCGTCAGCCGCATGGTCCTCCTCCCAGCGCATCAGGTCGATGACGGCGGCCCGCGACCCGAGCCGCCCGAGGGCGTCGGCCACCTCCGCCGTGTAGTTCGGGTTGAGCACGATCACCGCCGCGGCGCCCACGGCGGCGACCGGCGCCAGGATCGGGTGGCCGGTCCCCGGCAGGTGATGGCCCTGCTTGGCCGGGTTCACGTCGATCACGGCGGCCACTCGCCGGGCGTCCGGGTCGGCGAGGTTGCAGAAGGTCACGCCCTTGGCACCGGCGCCCCACACTACCGCTGGGCCATCGGCGTTGAGCTGATCGAGGAGCTGCACCCACCGCGCCAGGCGGTCTCGCTCCGCGGCAGCGAAGCCGTGTAGTCCGCTCGCTCCGCGAGCGGATTCCGAAGACCGCTCGCGGAGCGAGCGGACTACACTCACCGCCTCGGCCCAGAGGTACTGGCCGCCGAAGACGTGTCGGACGGCCGTCACGCGGAAGCCGGCGCGGGCCAGCGCCAGCCCAAGGCTGTGCGCGGTGAACAGCGAGCAGTGCTCGTAGAACAGGTCCCACGGGACGCGGTTGCGAAACACCCACTCGACGCACGGCGTCTCGAAGTAGACCCGCGACGAATCGCCCGCCGCGGCCCGGACGGTCCGCAGCAGGGCCAGCGGGTCCGGGACGTGCTCGATCACGTGACGGCAGATTACCACGTCGGCGGGTATTGCCGATTCGGGGCCATAAAACGCTCGGACGAATCGCAGTCTCCCGTCGAGTGCCGTGTCCGGGCCGAGGTACGACGGGTCGAACCCGACGCCCTCGCAGCGGCTCTCCGGGTGGCTCAACAGCTTGGTCAGGAACGACCCCTTGCCGCAGCCGACCTCGACCACGCGCCCGGACCGAACGCCGCCGCGGATGAGATGTTCGACCAGTTCATCCGTATACGCATCGAACGCGGGCGAGTGGTTTTGGGTGTTCTCGTAGGCCGGGCCGTACTCCAACAGGCCGGGGTCGAACGCGGTGTTGAACACGAACCCGCAGATGCCGCATACACGCAAATCCAGGTCGCCGCGGGTCGCAGCCCGGGCAGCCTCCGGCGTGTCGTAGAGCAGGTTCTGATGGACCGGGACGGCCTCGCGGTGTAGGAACGGTGCTGGGTCGGAGGCGTCGCAGACCGGACAGGCGAGGTCGGTGTCATGCGGCATCGCGGCTCCTCCACCACGCGACCGTCTCGGCCAAGCCTTGCCGGAGTTCGATCCGCGGAGACCAACCGACCTCGCTTCGCAGTCGGCCCACGTCCGCTACCAGTTGCGGCGGCTCGTTGGCCGACGTCAGCTTTACACCGAGGCGGAGCAGGTCCGGCCGGCCGACGATGTGGGCCAAGGTCTCGGCCACGGTCCGCAGCGCGACCGGCTCGCCGGACCCGATGTTGACCGGTCCGGTCACGTCGCTCAAGAGCAACCGGACGAGGGCGTCGGCCGCGTCCTCGACGTGGAGGAAGTCCCGCTCCTGCGTCCCGGCGGTAGTCTCCGCCGGCCGCCCAGCGAGCAGGGCGGTCGCAACCGACGGGACGAGCCGGGCCGGGTGCTCTCGCGGGCCGTACAGGAAGAACAGTCGCGCCCAGGCGACCGAGTGGTTTCCCTTCTCGCCCCACACCTCGGCGAAGTATCGCAACGAGTTCTTCGCGTGACTGTATGCGGTCGCCGTCGGCGCGAGCTTGGCGTTCTCCCGGTACACCCCGCTCCGGGACCAGTCATACTCGGCGCACGTCCCCGCGGCGACAACACGAAGCCCGCCCTGTAATCCGAAGCTCATCAGGGTATGGACCGACGCCCGCAACCAGTCGGAGTTGAGGGGCGAATCCCAATATGCACTCGGAGTCGCGATCCAGGCTAGGTGGAGAAGGTGGGTGGGGCGGATGTAGGAGATCAACCGTGGAATTAACTCCACATCCGCTTTGAGCATGTCGATCGGGTAGAACTTCGCTCCGATGGGCAACTCGTCCGACCGGTGGCGGGCAGTGACGTGAACCTCCATGCCCAACTCGACCAGACGGCGGGCGCACGGCAACCCAAGAAAGCCCGTCCCGCCCGTGATCAGTACCCGCGGTGTCATGTCGGCAGGTCCGGGAACGACCGGTCGCGCTCGCTGATGACGCGGCGCTCGGCCGGCGGCCACTCGATGCCCAGTGCCGGGTCGTCCCACCGCGCCCCGCGGGCGAGGTCGGGGTGGTAGAACTCGGACATCTGGTAGAACAGCTCGGTGCCGTCGGCGAGCGTCTGGAACCCGTGGGCGAAGCCGGCGGGGATGTACACGGCCCGCCGGTTGTCCGCGGTCAGTTCGACCCCGACCCACTGCCGGTAGGTCGGCGAGTCGGGGCGCAGGTCCGCGATCACGTCGAAGGCGGCGCCGCGGGTGCAGCGGACCAGCTTCACCTCGCCGTGCGGTTCCGCCTGCCAGTGCATCCCGCGGAGCGTCCCCGTCAGGCGGTTGAACGACACGCTGCATTGCACCCAGGTCGTGTTCAGTCCGTGCGCAGCGAACTCGTCTCGGCAGTAGGTCCGGGCGAACAGACCCCGCTCGTCCTCCCGTGGGTCCGGCTCGATGATGTAGGCACCGGTCAGCTTCGTCGGGAGGAACCGCATGAATGTAGTCGCCACACTCCGTGTGCCGTTCTTCTTCGGTACGAGATGGCACGCAGAGTGTGCCTCCAATGCGCTACCAAAAACCTATCATTGGCCGGCAGTGGCGGACTGGTTTTTCAGCCGCGGAGCGGCGGTAGACGGTAGCCAGGGGCGCAAGCCCCTGGACCGGTCCGACCCATGACCCCAGCCCCGGAGGGGCGACAGAACGGGTCGTGTGGCCAGCATTCTGCCGCCCCTCCGGGGCTTGGTCGATCCTTGTGCGATCTACCAGGGGCTTGCGCCCCTGGCTACCGTCTACCGCCGCTCCGCGGCTGAAAAACCAGTCCGCAACGTGCGCCCGAACTTCGACAAAGCAGACCTACTACTCTCAGGCGACCCGCGGGACCGGGACCGGGACGACGAACTTCCCGCCGCGGCGGCGGTACTCCTCCTGCTGCCGCAGGACCTCGTCGGCGAAGTTCCAGGTCAGAAGCAGCGTGTAGTCGGGCATCGCGTCGAGCAGATTGCGCGGCGGGCAGACGCGGAGCCGGGTGCCCGGCGTGTACCGGCCCTGCTTGACCGGGCTGCGGTCGGCCACGAAGTCCAGCGTCTCGCGGCCGATGCCGCAGTAGTTCAAGAGCGTACTCCCCTTGGCCGACGCCCCGTAGGCGGCGATCCGCTTGCCGTCCGCCTTCAGCCGGCCGAGCAGGTCGCGCAGTTCCGACCTGATCTCCTCCACCCGCTGCGAGAACGCACGGTACGGCGCCTCGGTGCCGACGCCCCAACCTTCCTCCTCGGCGAGGAGTGCGGCTACCCGGGGGCCGGGCGCGCCCTCAGGTGAGGCGAACAGCCGTAGCGACCCGCCGTGGATTGGTACTCGCTCGACGTCCGTGATGGTCAGCCCGTGCCGGTGGAAGCAGCCCTCCAGCGCGGTCAGCGAGAAGTAGCACAGGTGCTCGTGGTAGATGGTGTCGAACTCGCAGCCGTCGAGCATGTCCTTCACGTAGGGCACTTCGACCACCGCCACACCGTCCGGCTTCAGCACTTCCTGGATGCCGACCACGAACCCGTTCAAATCGGGGACGTGGGCGAGGACGTTGTGCGCGTGGAACACATCGGCTCGCAGTCCCTCCGCGGCGAATTGCCGGGCGTACCCCGCAGTGAAGAATTCCTCCCGCGTCGGGATGCCGAATTCTTCGCGGGCACGCCGGGCCACGTTGCGGGCCGGCTCGATCCCCAGCACCGGCACCCCGGCCGCGTGGTAGTTCCGCAGCAGGTAGCCGTCGTTGCTCGCGGCCTCGATCACCAAACTGTCCGAGTTGAGCCGGCGGTCCCGCAGCATCCGCCCCGCCAGGTCCGCCGCGTGGGCGAGCATCGTATCGGAGTACGAGGAGAAGTAGCAGTACTCGCGGAACAGTTCCTCCGGCGCGACGGATTCGCGCAGTTGCAGCAGCGAGCAGGCCGGGCAGAACGCGAGGTCGAGCGGATACGTCGGCTCGGGGCGGTCCAGGTCCGCCTCGTCGCGCAGCGCGTTCGCCAGCGGAGTCCAGCCGAGGGAAAGGACCGTCGTGAGCGAGTTCGCCCCACAGGAGCAGCACGCGGAGGTCATGCCGCCCTCCGCGCCAGGAACTCAGTGTACCACGGCACCGTCTTCCGCAACCCCTCGTCGAGCGTGAACAGCGGCCGCCAGCCCAGCACGCGGCGGGCCTTCTCCGCCGAGAGCGACTGGTGGCGAATCTCATGGTTCGCCTCGTTGCGCACGTCCGGCTCCAGCCGCGAGCCGGTCAGGTCGAGCAGCTTCCGCACCAGTTCCAGCACCGTGACCCGCGCCTCGGTGGAGAAGTTGAACGCCTCGCCGCGCAGGGCCGGGTCCGTGGCCAACTTCTCGGCCAGCAGCAGGTACGCGGCGGCGCCGTCCTCGACGAAGAAGTAATCGCGGACGCTACGGCCGTCGGAGCGGATCACCGGCCGCTCGCCTCGCACAACGGAGCGGATCGTCCCGGGTACGATCCGGTTCCAGTTCAGGTCGCCGGGGCCGTAGAAGTTTCCGCAGCGCGTGATCGCCACCGGGGTGCCGTAGGTGGCGGCATAACTCTGGGCGATCAGGTCCGCGCACGACTTGCTCACGTCGTAGGGGTGCCGGCCGCACAGCGGCGTCGTCTCGTCGTAGGGGAGTCGGTCCGCGTCGCCGTAAGCCTTGTCGGACGAGGCGAGGACAATCTGCCTCACCTTCGGGCTGCGGCGGCAGGCTTCGAGCAGCGCCCAGGTGCCAGCGACGTTCGTCTCGAACGTGGCGACGGGGTTGCGGTTCGCCACAGGGACTAGCGTCTGAGCCGCGAGGTGAATGACCGTGTCGATCTCGTACTCGCCGAGGACGCGCTCCAGCAGCGGCTGGTCGCGCACATCGCCGCGGACGGTCTTCACCTGAGCCAGGAGGCCGGTGCGGATCACGTCGCACTCCGGCACCCAGTCGCGGACCAGGCAGACGATATCCGCCTGCTGCCGCAACAGCCGCCGGACGACCCACCCGCCGACGAGGCCGGTGGCCCCGGTAACGAGCGTCGGCCGGTCGCGCCAGAAGCTGCTCATGCCGCCACCTTCCAGGGCGCCCGCCCCTCCTGCCACATCGCTTCCAGGAGCCGCCGGTCGCGGAGCGTGTCCATGCACTGCCAAAAGCCCTCGTGCCGGTACGCCGCCAGCTGCCCGTCGGCTGCCAGCCGCCGCAGCGCGTCCGACTCCAGGCTGGTGTCGTCGTCGTCCAGGTAGTCCAGCACCCCCGGCTCGAACGCGAAGAAGCCGCCGTTGATCCACCCCTCGCCGGCCTGCGGCTTCTCGGTGAACTCCGCCACCAGGTCGCCGTCGAACGTCAGCCCGCCGAACCGCGCCGGCGGCCGGACGGCGGTGACGGTGGCGAGCTTCCCCGTCCGCCGGTGGAACCGCAAGAGCGCGTGCAGGTCCACGTCCGAGAGGCCGTCGCCGTAGGTCAATAGGAACGTGCCGCTGCGGAGCCAGCCCTCCAGCCGGCGGACCCGGCCGCCGGTGTTGGTGGCCAGCCCGGTGTCGATGAGATGCACCGTCCAGTCGTCGTCCACCTCGTCGTGGCGCGTAACCGTACCGCGGGCGACCTCGACGGACATGCTGCCCATCAGCCCGGTGTACTCGACGAAGAACCGCTTGACGACCTCGCTCTTGTACCCCAGCGCCAGCACGAACTCCCGGTGCCCGTAGGCGGCGTAGTGCTTGAGGATGTGCCAGACGATCGGCCGGCCACCGATCTCGACCATCGGCTTGGGCCGGGCCTCGGTCTCTTCGGCCAGCCGGGTGCCGTACCCGCCGGCGAGTATGACGGTCCGCATGGCGCACTCCGGAATGTAGTCCGCTCGCTCCGCGAGCGGATGGCGAAGACCGCTCGCGGAGCGAGCGGATGGCGAAGACCGCTCGCGGAGCGAGCGGACTACATTACAGGCACTCTGTTAACATGGCGAAGGGGGGTGACGCAAGGCGCACTGGCCGGGCCGGGGCGGCGCG
>DASSAT010000378.1:0-7824 GCA_035699305.1 Fimbriiglobus sp.
CACCAGCTTGGCGAAGAACTCCTCGTTCGGGACGCCGTCCACCCGCCGGCCGGTGGTCTGCCCGTCGTGGTCGTAGACGAACATCAGGTCCACGTCGGACGAGTAGTTCAGCTCGTCGCCGCCGAGCTTGCCGAACGCCAGGGCCGCGACCCGGGCCGGAGCGCCGTCGGCGGCGGTCGGCTGGCCGTACTTCTTTGTGAGGTTCCGCAGGGCGGTCTGAAGCGCCACTTCGAGGCAGGCATCGGCAACCCGGGCGAGGTCGCGGGTCACTTCTTCGAGCGGCCGGTCGCGGATGATGTCATTGACCCCGACGCGGAGCATCTGCAACTGGCGGAACCGCCGCAGCGCCCGCAGCACGCCGACGTCGTCGTGTACGGCGTCCACGTCGGCCTGGAGTTGGGCGGTGAGGTCCGCCGTGGACGGGCTGCGGCGGGTCGGGCCGCGAAGGGTTTCGATCGCCTCGGGGAAAGCGGCGAGCGTATCGGCGAAGAACTGCGACGTGGCGAGCAGCTGCAAGATCGCTTCCAGCCCCCGGCCGCGGGCGTCGAGCAACTCGGGGAGTTGCTCCCGTGCGGCTGGCTGGGCCAGGAGCCGATCCAGGTTGTTCAGCGCCATGTCCGGGTCGGCGACCCGTGGCAGCATCCGGCCGAGCAACGGCAGGAGTGCAGTGAGCTGATCCGCGCCGAGGTGCGAGGCGAGGGCGTCGAGGTTCCGCCGGCCGCGGGCCGGGTCGCGCAGGGGCCAGGACGACAGGTCGGCGGGGGGCATGGCTAGGAAGCGTCGCCGGTCGGCGGCACGGCGTCCGGGACGCGGACTTCGGCGCCGCGGAGGAGGGCACTCTGTACCGCGGCGGCGACATACTCCGCGGCCACCCGCATCTCGTCGGCCAGCTTTTGCTCGTGGTCGGGCTGGCTCGTTAGCTCAGCCCGCTTGGCGATGCTGCCGTGACTGTCCGGGTCTTGTTCGATGCGGTGCTTGATCTTGGCTTCGAGGTCGGCGGTAGTGTTGCGCTCGTCCGCGGTCGGCGGTCGGAAGCCGGGACCATCGCCGACCCGCGGCATCTCCTTCGAGGCGGTGGCGAGTCCCTGGCGGATGAGCCGGATCAAGTCGTCGAGTACCAGCGGGTCGGCCGGCGAATCGGCCGGCACCAGCCGGAGTTCGAGTTTGCGGTCGGGGTCGTGGGTCATGACACCCCCGCCGGGTTGAGGGCGGCGAGCAGGGTGTGGATGTCGCCGTCCACGGTGAGCCGGTCGCCGGTGCGGAGGATGTAGTACCGGTTCAGGGCGTTGAACAGGTTCACTACCTCATCTTCGATGACTCGCGGCAAAGTGCCTTCCCGAGCGACGAATGCGAGCGGTAGTTCGGTCCGTTGCGGCAGGTCCGGGTCCGCCGGCCACCCCGGTGGCGGGCCCTCCGGCCACAGCGGGCCGAACACCTCTGGCGGCACGGGGGTGTCGTCGGTCCAGTGCTGCCACTGGACAAGTCGGGCGAGGTGATCGAAGTCGCGGCGGATGACTTGTGTTAGATCGAAGTACATTTCCGCAAACCGGTCCGCGTTCCGAACCACTCCACTTGCGAATTCCAATTGGGTGTCCGTTATTCTTGCTGACCACAAGATGCCGGAAGCGATCCAGAAGGCATCAACGTACCTAGTAGGAACGCCAGGGGTGGCGGTATTAATTTCTGCCAACATCAGAGCCGCAGCTTCTCTCGTCATTCCATCACGGGCAGAGCCTTCTGCGACGGGTACTGCGGCTTCAATCTGCGAACGGAACTTGGCGAACCCTGGCCAGTGATCGTGATCGAACAGGAGTAATGGCAGCACCCGCCGCGCGCACCGGGCGGCGAACGCCACCCGTGCCCACCGCGGTAACGTGGCGATCTCCTCCTCGGTCGGGAGGGAGGGAGGATTCTTGTAGGCGTAGCGCGACGAGCAGAACCCGACCAGCGCGTCGAGCGTGTCCCCAAACGCATCCTCGCCGTCTTCCGACAAGCCGGGTGTGCCCCGGACCTCCTTCGCCATGCCCCGCAGGTCGTCGAAGATCTGCTTCGTTGTCCGGCCGGAGGCCAACTCGGCGCGGACGAGTTCGTCGAGCCGGGTCCACGGCTCGTCCGAAAGCACGGCGGCGCGAACGGCGTCGATCGAAATCATGCGACCACTCCTACAACACCCGTACCCATGTGTCTCGCGTCGCCACCAGCGCCGCCTGATACTCGTTGAGGGTCATCACCCCTGTCGGTTCGAGGACGTGGTGCGGCGGGTGGTCCGGGACGGCATTGAAGTCGGGTAACAGCTCGCTGTCGTCGATCTCCCAGATCGCCTCGTCCTCGTCCGGGAATAACCCACCCGAGGCAGTCGAAACGGACAACCCCTGCCTCGCCCCCGGCGTGACCGGATCGCTGCCGATCGCCGCATCGACATCAAACTTCCGCCTCGGGTTCGTATTAGTCGGATCGGTCGGCCGGACTCCGAGCATGTTCCGGCGCTTGCCGACCAGCGGCTTGCCGTCAGTCGGGTCGATCTTCATCGTCCGGTACAATTTCACGGGCGACTGACTCCGACCGGCCGTCGGGAGCTACCCTATCATACCTGCTCAGACCAGGTTCAGCCCGATCCGTCGGGGGCGTTCGCGCTCGGCTGCGCCTCACGGCGGACCGCGTCGATCACTTCGGCAGCGATCACGGCGGAGCCTCGTGGGGAGCGTCATCGCCTGTCTGGTCGGCCGTGTCTGGGGCCGGCGGGTCGTAGTAGTTGCTGTCCGGGTGGCATCCGCCCGTGAGTGCGTCCAGCGTTCCAAGGAACGCATCCTCGCCGTCCGCGGTCAGCCCCGGAGTGTCGAGCACGGTGTTCACCAGCGGGTTGATGTCGTCGAAGATCACCTTCACCCTGCGGCCGGCGGCCATCTCCGCTCGGACCAGATCATCCATCCGGGTGTACGGGTCCGGGGCCAGCACCGCGGTACGGATCGCGTCGAGAGAGATCACGGGTTCGCCCCCTGCTCTTGCTGCCACAAGTCGCGGGAGTCCGCGCCGGGTCCGTCGGGCGGACGCCGAGCATCATCGAACCGCTGCCGACGAGCGGCTTCCCGTCGGCAGCGACTTTCATCACGCGGTACAGCTTCACGGGCGACTGGCTCCGACGGGCCGTCGGGAGCTACCCCATCATACCCGCTCAGATCAAGTTCAGCCCGATCCGCCGATGGGTGGGGGCCGCGCTCGGCTGCGCCGCGCGGCTAGCCCCGATTTGCTCGCCGGTTCGCACCGTGCCGTACAGGGTGAACGCGCTGGCATCCGCAACATCGACAGTGACTGTCTGTCCGATGAGGCGGTCGGGGCCGTCGAAGACGGCGATGTGGTCGGTCATCGTCCGGCCGGTCAGCTGCCGCACCGGGCCGTCGGCACGCTGGGCGTGGCGGCTCGGGCCTTCCACCAGCACCTCGACACGGCGGCCGATCCAGGGGCGATGATCGGCGAAGCTGTTCACGTTCTGTACTGTCAACAGGTCGTTGTTGCGGCGCTTCTTGACCTCCTCGGGCACGTCGTCGGGGTAGCGGCCGGCGGCCTTCGTGCCGGGGCGCTCGCTGTACTTGAAGATGAACGAGTTCTTGAACCGCGCTTCGCGGACGAGATCGACCGTCTTGCGGAAGCTCGCCTCCGTTTCGCCGCAGAAGCCGACGATGAAGTCCGAGCTGACCGCCACGCCCGGCACCTTCTCCCGGCAGCGGGCGAGCATGTCCAGGTAGAACGACGAGGTGTAGTTCCGCTTCATGCGCTTCAACACCTCGTCACAGCCGGACTGGACCGGGACGTGCAGGTACTTCACCGCCTTCGGCAGTTCGCGGACCGCGTCGAGCAGGTCGTCGGTCATGTCCTTGGGGTAGTTGGTCACGAACTTGATCCGCTCCAGCCCGGCGTAGTCGTGCATGCCGGTCAGCAGGTCCGACAGCCGCGACCGCCGGCCGTCGCCGTGGGCGTACTCGTAGCTGTTGACCGTCTGGCCGATCAGCGTCACCTCCTTGCAGCCCTGGTCCACGAGTTGCCGCACCTCCGCGAGGATGTGGTCCGGGTGGCGCGACTGCTCTGGGCCGCGGGTGGACGGGACGACGCAGTAGGTGCAGAACTTGTCGCAGCCGATCTGAATGCGCACGAACGCCTGAAATGGCGTCGGCCGCATGGCCGGGTCGCGGGCCGGGTCGTAGCTCTCGAAGCTCGCTTCGACCTCCAGTCGGCCGCCGTCGGACCGGCCGAGGCTCAGCGCGTACTGCGGCTGCCGCGTCTCCTTCACCCGCTCGATCAACTCGGGGATGCGGGCGAGTTGACCGGTGCCGACGACCAGATCGACGTGCGGGGCGCGGTGGCGGACCTTGTGCTGGTCCTTCTGGGCCATGCAGCCGATGACGCCGATCACCTGGTCAGGGTTCTTGCGCTTGTGCGGGGCGACGCGGCCGAGGTTGGAGTACACTTTCTCCTCGGCGTGCTCGCGGACGGAGCAGGTGTTGAACAGCACCACGTCGGCGTCGGCGGCGGTGTCGGTCAGGACGTAGCCCTGGCGCTTGAGGGCGCCGATGACCAGTTCGCTGTCGAGCACGTTCATCTGGCAGCCGACGGTCTCGATGTAGACCTTCTTCGCGGTCGTCATGGGTCGGGTGTCCGTTATGAGACGGAGCCGAGGGGCGGGAATGTCGGGTCAGGCCGGGGTGCCGGGCAGCCGGAACAGGTCGGCGACCGGGCACGCGAACCCAGGCAGTACGTCGTCGGCGGTCAGGGTGTCGGTCTCACGCAGGAAGGCGTACCCGCCGTCGGCCCGGTGGACACGCACAGTGCGGGTGGCCGGATCGACGATCCAAACGATCTTCACGCCCGCGGCCAGCCACTCTTCCCGCTTCTCTTCCAGATTCGCGGCCAGGTCGTTCGGCGAGATCACCTCGGCGACGAGGTCCGGGACAGTCGTGCAGAATCCCTCGTCCTCGTAGGCTTCGACCGGCATCTTGGCGAACGAGACGTAGGCCATATCCGCTTTCCGTACCCGCCTCGGGTCATCAGTGAAACAGCGGAACCCCAGATCGGATCCGTAGACCCAGCCGCCGTGGGCGTCACAGAACACGATCAAGAAGTGGCCAAGTCGCAGCCCAATCCTGCCGGATTCTTTGCTCACCTGTCGCTCCTTCAGTTCGCCGTCCACCAACTCGAACCCCTTTCCGCCGTCCGGCAACTGATTCAGGTCTTCGGGGATGTGCGTCTTCGGCGCCGTGGGAGCCGTCGCAGTCACGTTCATGGATCGCCTCCGTCAACGGTTGATTGTTGTAATTCTAGCGGGCGGTGCAAGATGCCGCGAGGTGAGTTCGTTATCCCGGCTTCCTCATCCGCGCCCAGTAGCCGCCGTCCGCGAGGCGACCCGGAATCGCGTGGGCCTCCGCCTCGACGGTCAGCCCCTTGATCGCCCGGCGGACCGCCTTGACCACCCCCTCGTTCTCGTCCGGCTCGATGCTGCACGTCGAGTAGACGATCACGCCGTTGGGCCGCACCCGGTCGATCGCTGTGAACAGGAGCCGGGTTTGCAGGCGGATCAGGTCCTCGAACTCGTCGGGCCGCAGCCGCCAGCGGACCTCGGGGCGGCGGCCGAGTACGCCGGTGTTGCTGCACGGCACGTCCACCAACGCCGCGTGGAACGGCCCCGCGGGCGGGTTCGTGTCTTCCTTGTCCAGCAGGTACGGCTCGACGATCGACACGCCGAGCCGCTGACAGATCGCTGTCACCGTGTCCAGCCGTTTCGGGTCGATGTCGCAGGCAACGATCCGGCCGCGGTTTTGCATCAACTCGGCGAGGTGCGTGGTCTTGCCACCGGGGGCGGCGCACAGGTCGAGGACGCGCCACCCCGGCTGCGGGTTGACCGCCGACGCCACCGCCATTGAGGAGAGGTCCTGCACCGTGAACTCGCCTTCGGCGTAGCCCGGCAGCTCACGAATTGATGCACCGTCGAGCAGGTGGAGGGATTGCGGGTGCTCGCCCGGCTCGGAGTCGATGCCCTTCGCGGCGAGGATGAGCCGGTAGCTTTCGCGGTCGAGCTTGAGCTTGTTGACGCGCAGCCACAAGGACGGCGGGGCGTTGAACCAGGACCCGAGGCGGAAGCACTCGTCGCGGCCGTACCGGGCGAGCCAGCGGTCGGCGAGCCAGCGGGGCCAGGAGAAGGCAGCGGCGAGGTAGCCCGGCGGGTCGGCGGCTGGGTCGGGGAGCAGGTCGCGGGTGAGCTTGCGGTAGCGTGGGGTGGGCGCAAGCCCACCCGTGGCCACGGGTGGGCTTGCGGCGTCGAATGGAATCGCGTTTTGCGCCGCGCCATCAACGAACTCGTCCGTCACCACTTCCGCGACCCGGCGCAGGACGCCGTTGACGAACCCGCGGGCCATCCGGCTGCCGACGTGGCGGGCCAGGTTGACCGTCTCGAACACCGCGGCGTGCTTCGGAACATGCGTGAGCAGCGCCAGTTGAAACGCCCCGAGCCGCAGCACGTCCACCACCGCCGGCTCGACGGTGTGAAAGGGTCTTGTGACGAACGGCTTCAGCAGCGCGTCGAGGGTGGCCTTGCGGCGGATCACGCCGAATACTAATTGCGTGACGAAGCGCCGGTCCTGCGGCGAGAGTTTGGCGCGGGCGAGGTGCTCGTCCACCAACTCGCTTGCCCAGGCGTTGGCGGTCCGGGCCTCGTTGAGCACATCGACGGCGACCTCGCGGGCGGTGGTCATGGCAGCCGCTCCGGGCCGAAGCGGCTGCCGTCCTGGATCGGGTAGCCGCGCAGGAACTCCTCGGCAGTCATTCGCCTCTTCCCGGCCGGCTGGAGTTCGAGGATTTGAATCGCGCTTCGTGACGGGCGCGGTCCACACTCGACGAAGAATCCGCCGCGGTCGAATAGGTAAAGGTCGCCGTATGGCGACTCGGCGTCATAGCAGCCTTTGCCCGCCGTCTCGCCCGTGCGGTAGATGAGCAGCCGCATCGGCTCTTTACCGGGGCGGTGGAAGTAGGTGTACGCCGTCGGCCACGGTTGCATCGCCCGAACTTGGCGGGCGATGAAGTCGGATGACATACTCCAGTCGATCAGCCCGTCCTCCTTCTTGAGCTTCGGGGCCTTCGTCACCTGCGCGGGGTCCTGCTTCTCGCCAGTCACCGGCCCTGCCTTCATCCGTTGCACCACATCCAGCGCCAGCCGCGCGCCGAGCGGGGCCAGCCGCGCTTCTAGCTCGCCGGTCGTCTCGTCGGGGAGGATGTCCAGCGCCTCCTTCGCCAGCATCTCGCCGGCGTCGAGGCCGGGGGTGATGCGGATGATCGTCACCCCGGTCCGCGTCTCGCCGCTCAGGATCGCGTGCGCCACCGGCGACGCCCCGCGGTACTTCGGCAGCAACGACGCATGTACGTTGATCGCCCCGAGCCGCGGCACGGCGATCACGTCCGGCTTGAGGATTTGCCCATAGGCCGCGACGACCAACAATTCCGGGTCGAACGCCCGCAGCTGCGCCAGCCCCTCCGACGTGTTGATGCTCTCCGGCTGCGCCACCGGCACACCCGCTTCGCGGGCGATCCGCGCCATGCCTTTGCCGGTCTGGCGCGTGGAGCCACCCTTGCGGCCGGTGTCGCGCTCCGGCTGCGTCACCAGCCCGACGACGTTCTCCTTCGCCGCGAGCAACGCCTCGAACGTCGGCTCGGCGAACGTGCCGGTGCCCAGCATCACAATTCGCATTCGGTATCCCAGAAGAGATTCACCGCAGAGGGCGCGGAGGGCGCAGAGAGAAAGACAGAGTTGAAAACAGGTATGAAACCATAGATCGGAAGAGC
>DASSAT010000379.1:0-6959 GCA_035699305.1 Fimbriiglobus sp.
TGGGGTGGCGAAGGGGGGCGGGATCGAGAAGACGGTCAAGCAGTTCGCCCCGTTCGCCCCCGAGGACAAGGCGAAGTTCGAGTTCGACGTGAAGAAAGCCGGCGGGCTGGCGCTGCACAAGGTCGTCGTCCCCAGCCCGGAACTGAAGGCCGCGTTCGGATCGGAGACCGTGTGGCTCGGGACCGGTGACGACCTGGCGGCCGTGTCGATCGCGCCCGGGAGCCAGGCACTGGAGTCCGCGGCACCCCGGCTCGCGGCGGGGGCGACGGTCCGTGGCCCGCTCGCGGTCGAGGTCTCCGTGGCGCGGGTGCTGGCGGCTGTCGAGAAGCAGTTGGCCCCGGAGAAGATCAAGCAGTTGACCGCCGAGGTGTTCCCTAACGGGCCGGTCGGGAAGGACACCGCGACCCTGACCGTCGAGGGCGGCGACGCCCTGAAGGTCCGCTTCAACCTCAAGGGTAAGGCGGTGAAGCTCGCGGTGCTCGTGGACCAGGAGAAGAAGAAGTAGCCCGCTGTTCTTCCCCCTCTCCCATTGCGGGGAGGGGGACCAGACGTCGGGCCTCGAAGACTCGACCCGACCTACGAAGTCAGTCCTTCCTGAGCGCTGGAATCAGCGGCGCCCGGGCGACCCCGGCGGTGGCGAGCACCGCGACGACAAGCCCGGCCGCCGACACTAACCCGAGCAACAGCACCAGCCGCGCCCACGGCACCGAGCCGCCGAGGGCGTAATTCGGCAGCACCGACGCGACCGCCGCCAGCACCCCGACGCCCAGGCCGATCAGTAGCACCAGCAGCGTCTCGGTCAGGATCAGCGTTTGTAGGGCGCCGGTCCTGTAGCCGACCGCCCGCAGTAGGGCCAACTCGCCGACGCGCTCCCAGACCGACCGCAGCACAACCACTCCTAGCCCCAGGACCGCGAGCAGCAGTGCGAACCCGCCGAGGAGCTGGAAGGTGGTCAGGTACGCCCCGACGACCGCCTGGTACGAGGCCACCCGATCAGTCGTCCGGGTCGCGGTGAACCCGTTCGCGCTGAGGCCGGTTTCGAGTAGGTTCGCCACCTCGTCTTCCCGGCCGGGCGGGGTGTCGATCAGGAACACCCGGAAGCCTTCCTGACGCGGGTACAGTTTGCGGAAGTTGGCGTCCGACATTAACAACTCGCTCTGGAAGACGCTGTCCTGGAGCGTGCCGACGATGCGGACCGTCACCGGGGCGCCGGTCTCGTCGGGGAGCGTCAGCGTGCCGCCGACCGGCGTCTTGAGCATGAACATCGCCGTGTTCTGCTCGGCGAAGACCGGCACCGCACCGTCGGGGTATGACTTCCGCAACAGCAGCCAGGGGTTTGCCTGCTCCGCGTCCGTCTCGGCCTCGGTCTGGGCGAAGCGGAACCCACCGCGGTCGATCAGTTCATTGGGGACACCCAGCACGCGCGGCTGACCTGCCTGGTACAGGTTCAGGCAGCTTGCGTCGTCGCCGCCCTGGAGCCGGAACGGGACGACCTTCACCGCCGACAGGGCTTCCGACGCTTTGTCGAGTCGCTCTTGCCGGGACGGTCCGCCGGGGTTGCGGGCCTCTTGCCGCTGGTAGACCTCCTGGAGTCGGTCGAGCAGGTCGTCCCGGCCGACACCTGTGTCGAAGCGCTGGAAGATCGGCACGTCCGTCTCGGCGACGAGCCGGAACCCGCCGCTGCCGCCGGTCGGCTTCAGGAAGTCCTCGTCCGGCTTGCGCCGGAAGCTCTCGACGGAGACGATCAGGAACGCTGCGAACGCGATCAGAGTTGCCGTCAGGATGCTGCGGTTCGTGTTGCGGCCAGCGTTGCGAGAGCCGAGCGCGACCAGCCCGGCAGTCCCGTGCGAGCCAATCGTCCCGCGATTATTGCGCCGGAGTTGGGTCCGAGCAATGAGTAGGCCGGCGACAAGTAGTAGGCCACCCCCGAGGAAGTAACTCATCGACCGCTCGTCGGGGTTCGAACGGGTCGTCCCGCCGAACAGCAATCCGATCCCGATTGCCGCGAGACCCACGGCCCAAAGCCAGGAGAAAACCGGACGTATCCGCTTCGTGACGACCGCCTCTGCCGGCGCCGTCTCGCCGCGGAGCAGGGCAGGCGGCGGCACCTTCACCAGCCCACGGACACTTAGCCAGATCGTCAGCGTTGCGACGAGTACCGACGCGACGAACCCGACGACCAGGCTCAGCGGGTTGACGTGCAGCCGCAGGAACCGCCCCACCTCGGCACTGGGCCAGAGTTCGGTGAGCACCCAGATCATCAACAGGGCGTAACCGACGGCCAGCGCCAGACCGAGAAGCGCCCCGACGGCCGCGACCGCCACGCCTTCGAGCAGCAACAGCCGCCGCACCTGCTTCGGCGAATAGCCGGCCGCGAGCAGTACGCCGATCTCCTTCGCCCGCCGCTCCATCGCCAGCCGGAACAGCAGCCCAACGAGCAACAACGCCGCGGCGATCAGCATCCAGCTGAACATCAACAGCAGCACGGCGAAGTCAGTGCCGCCCTTGCTGGCCTCCAGCATCCGCTCCCGCGTCGGCTCGAACCGGAGACCGGCCGCCGACGGGTCAAGCGT
Source organism: Fimbriiglobus sp. (assembly GCA_035699305.1). GTDB lineage: Bacteria > Planctomycetota > Planctomycetia > Gemmatales > Gemmataceae > DASSAT01. Next base: position 2,574 of record DASSAT010000379.1, read on the forward strand.
CTCCTTCAGCTTCGCTCGCAGGGTGTCCGCGGTCTGCTGGAGTGACATCCCCGGCGCGGGCGCGACGCGGACCGAGGTGACGGTGCCGAACCGGCTGCCCCAGAGTTGTTCACCCTTCGCTCGGGTAACGTAGGCCTTCGGCGTCGTCTTGTACCGGTTCCAGTACCGCTCGTTGGCGTCCCCAGAGCGGATGCGCTCGCGTCTGAGCTCGAACGGCAAGTTCCACTCGCGGATGGTCAGCTTGTCGGTGACCCCGGGGAACGGCGGCGTCAGGTCCGGGTCGTCGGGCGGCCCGGTGAAGGGGACGTAGCCCTTGAACTTGAACGTCGCGGACGCCTCCTCGAAGCCCGCCTCCATCTCCGGCTTGAAGTAGGTCAGGGTGATCGGGTCGCCGGGCTTCAGCCCTTTCAGAGGGGACTCCGGCCAATCGACGAGGGCGATCTCGTCGTCGGCCAGCCCGTCAACGCCCGGCGGCAGGAACGGCCCCAGCGGCGGCGCGGCGGTCGGGTCGAGGGCGGCGACCGTCGAATAGGGGATGAGCTTCGTCAGATCGCCGGTCTGGTTGTTCGGAACCGGCTCCATCCCGAGCGAGATCGCGTTCGCCAGGTAGACCAGCGTCCGCTCGGACCGGGCGCCGATCGCCTTCGCGGCCTTCTCCACCGCCGCGACGGACGGCGGGCCGAGGACCAGTTGCTCGGACTCGACGGAGATGTACTCCTTGCGCTTCGGGGCGACCGCGACGCGCAGGCCCCAGTCCTCCGGCGTCAACTTCTCCGCGAGGGCGTGATTCAGGACCCTGGTAGTGCCGGAGAACGCGAGGAGGGCGTTGATCTTGTCGGGCTGCTCCAGTCGGTTCTGGAGGTAGTCCAGTGGGACGAATACGTTCAGTGGGGCAGACGAGTTGGGGACGAGGCTGAAGTCGTTCGCCGGATGATCGGGTCGGAGTATCTCCCTCACCTCGACCTCTAGCGAAGCTGTCACGTCCTCCACGCCCCGTCGGCCGAGGAGCGACGTGCGGTGAACGGTCGAGAACCGCTCGACCCCGAGTTCGACCTCCTCGCCGGGCTTGACCCCGAGTTCGGCCGCGACCCGGGACGACAGGACGACTTGCCCCACCCGAGGCGTGGCCTCGATATCGAATCGCTTAAACCCCTCCGGCGTCAGCCCGAGCACGCTGACGCGACCGATCCGCTTCGGGTCGCCGGCGTCGGGGTTCGTTCGGACCGACCCTTGCAGGATCATCGCGGGGGCGACTTCCCCGGGAAGCTGACCGGAGACCTCGTCCCGGATCAGACGGATCCCGATGTACGCTGACTCGACGCCGTTGAGCTGCCGCAGGGCGCGGTCACGGAGGCTGCCGCGGAGGGAGTCGCCGACGATCAGCGCCCCGGCCAGCACCGCGGCCCCGACCGCCACCCCGAGCAGGACGGGGAGGTTCGACCGCCAGTGATAGGCAGCGCTTCGCAGCGGCAGGGAGCGGAGGGAAATCATGGCGGATCTTGTGTTTTCCAGTCCGGTTATTCGAGTTCGTCGGGCGACGGGTGCGGGTGTGATGTACGTCTTGACGATCTCGGAGCCCCTGGTTTTCAGCCGCGGAGCGGCGGCAGTTGTTAGCCAGGGGCGCAAGCCCCTGGTCCGAGCAGCGATGATGTCTCCAGCCCCGGAGGGGCGGCAGCATTGCCACGCTCTGCCGCCCCTCCGGGGCTGGGACTTTTTTTCCATCGCTACCAGGGGCTTGCGCCCCTGGCTAACAACTGCCGCCGCTCTGCGGCTTCGAACCGCCGAACAGCAAGCTACTGGAGTCAAGGCGCGCGGTGGAGGGTGCCGTCGGCCATCTCGTAGCGGGTCGGGAACAGCTTCGCCAGGTCGCCGCTGTGGGTCACGACCACCAGGACCGTCCGCTGCTGCTGGTGCAGTTCTAGCAACAGCTCGCCGATGGCGTGGGCGTTCTTGCGGTCGAGGTTGCCGGTCGGCTCGTCGGCCAGGACCAGCGCCGGCTTCTGGACCAGAGCCCGCGCGACGGCCACCCGCTGACGCTCGCCGCCGGAGAGTTCCGCCGGCCGGTGGTCGAGCCGCCCGGCCAGTCCCACGCGGTCCAGCAACTCCCGGGCGAAGGCTTCCGCGTCGGCCGGCTTCGTATCGCGGTCCACCAGCGTCGGGATCAGCACGTTCTCCAGCACCGAGCACTGCGGCAACAGGTGATGGTCCTGGAAAACGAAGCCGATCCGCTTGTTGCGGAACGTGGCGAGGTCCGCGTCGGAGAGAGCGAACGGGTTGGTGCCATCGAGCCGGACGGTGCCGGCCGTCGGCCGATCCAGGGTGCCGAGGATGTGCAACAGGGTGCTCTTGCCAGACCCCGACGGGCCGGTGACGGCGGCGGACTCGCCACGGTCCAGGGCGAGCGAAACGCCCGTCAACACCGGCAGCGGCCCGGAGCGGGTGGGGTAGTCCTTGCACAGGTCCGCGACGGCGAGTGACATGATCCCCCTCAGGACTCCAGCACCGCCCGCACGTCCGGCGGGATGTCCACCGACTCCAGTTCGCCGTTCGGGCCTTTGCGGCAGCACACCGCGGTGATCCGCCCGGACGCGATCGGCTCGCCCGAGAGGGTGAAGTCGTGGCGGTACGTGACCGACTTTCGCCCGACCTTCTCGACCGTCACCGCGATCGTCAGCACGTCCTCGAACCGGGCCGGCCGGACGTAGTCGCAGGCCGCTGACACCCTGGGGAACCCGTACCGCTCGCCGGCTTTTTGCCACGCGACGGACAGGCCGCGGGCGCGGAGAAAGTCGGTCTCGGCGGCTTCCATGTACCGGAAGAAGTTGGCGAAGTGGACGATGCCGACCATGTCGGTGTCGCCGAACTCGACGCGGCGGGTGGTCTGGAACGGGGTTGGCATCGGCGCGCGGTCGCAGGTGGGTGTGGCGGGCACACAGTCAGGATACGGATGCGGCGGCTGACGGAACGGGGGACGTGCCAACGTACCGGTTCAGGACGCCGACCGTCTCCTCGGCCATGACCCGGGCCGTGAACCGACGGCGGACGGCGTCCTGCCCCCTGCGACCGAGTTCGGCACGCAGCGCGGGATCGTCGAGCAGTCGGCGGATCACTTCCGTGAGTGCGGGTGTATCGCCGGGTTCGATCAGCAGCCCGCCGCCGGTTGCCTCGATCAGCTCGGGGAACGACCCGTGCCGCGGCTGCACCACCGGCAAGCCGTTCGCCCAGGCTTCGAGGACGTACAGACCCTTCGGCTCCCGGAACGCGGCCGGCACCGAGAGCACGTCAATCGACTGGAGGAACCGCACCTTGCTCGCGTGGTCGGGGCACTCGACGTGCTCGAAGTCGCCCGCTAGTCCGGCGTCGGCGAGCTTCTTCACCTGCTGCTCGAAGAACCCGCGCTGGTGGTCGCCCATCCAGCCGGCGGCGCGGAGTTTCGCCGGCGGGGCGACGGGAGTCTGCCGCAGGTGGATGAACGCATCGACGATGTTGTGAAACCCCTTCTCCGGGCAGATGCGGGCGAAGTACCCGACCACCGGCTCACCCGTCCGCTCCGGCCGCGGCCCGCCGTGGCCCGACAGGTTAAGGCCGGGGTAGACGACGTGGACCTTGTCGCGGCCGACGCCGAGGTAGCCGGCCATGTGATCGGCGTAGTCCCGGCTGGTGGCGATGTACCCGTCGGTGGCACGGTCGTTGCGGCGGATCTCGTCGAGGCACAGCCGTCGGGCGTCCGCGGGGAGCGCGTCCAGGAATACGTCGTCGCCCTGGAGTGTGGTCAGCACCGGGATGCCGAGCTGTCGCTTGACCTCGGGCACGATGCCGGAGAGCAGCGCGTTGGTCAGCAGCAGCACGTCCGGCCTCACCTCATCGCGGAGCCAACCGATGAGCTTGTCCAGCTCCTTCCGCTGGTGGCCGTGGGTGCCGCGGAGCATCGAGACGGTCAGGTCAGCCAGGTCGGCGTAGTCGGTGTTGACCGCCCGCCGGGTCGCCAGCCGCAACAGCCACGGCCGATTGAACAGCCAGTCCACCCACCGCGGGGTGTGGCGGAACAGCCGCGTCTTCTGTTCGAGGAAGACGTTGATGCCGCCGTAGAAGACCTTCCCCTCGCTGACGTCGATCTCGTCCGTGCGGATCGGCGTGAAGGTCGGGACCAAGAGCGCGTCGTGACCCAGTTCGGTCAGCGCGGCCGCGAGGGTGTTGTCCCTCATGCAACTGCCGCAGAACATCCCCGCCGCGCCGGACGTGATCAGCCCGATCCGCATCGGAGTCCTCATTCCGAACCTGATTGGTTGCAGATCGTCGGGGTTTGGTTCCCTCCCCCCCTTGGGGGGGGGAGGGTTCCCTTCTTGTTCCCTCCCCCCTTGGGGGGGAGGGTTATGGTGGGGGGTA
>DASSAT010000380.1:0-6623 GCA_035699305.1 Fimbriiglobus sp.
GTGAAGTCCACGAACACCAGCGGCTTCTCGGTGGTGCCGCCGGACTGCCGGTCGCGGCTGATGCGCTCGACCGTGCCCACCAGGTCCGCCGACCACGGCAGCCCCTCGCCGGCTGGCGTCGGCTCGGGAAGCAGGAACGCATCCACCCAGGCGTACACGACGCCGCCGGGCCGGTTCGCCTGCCCGGAGCCGCCCTTGAACAGCGCCGGCGTCAGGTACACCGCCAGCGTCAGGAACGACACCCCGAGCAGCATCCGCCCGACGCCGACGTTCGGCCGCTCCTCGTCGTGCGGCAGTCGGAAGACGCCGAGCAGGTACAGGCCCGTCGCCGCCGCGATCGCCACCCAGGCGCCGAGCACCAGGTCATAGGTGAAGTACTGCGGGTGGTCCAGGAGCCGCAGCTCCGCGGTGCGGAAGAACTTGAACGCCGCGGCCAACTCCAGAAAGCCCATCACCACCTTGACGCTGTCCAGCCAGCCGCCGGATTTCGGCAGCTTCTTGATGAGGCTCGGGAACAGCGCCAGCACGAAGAACGGCGAGGCGAACGCCGCCGCGAACACGATCCCGGCCAGGATCAACTCGAATTGGGAGTACCGCTGGCTGTCTGCCATCCCGGCGAACCCGCCCAGGAACGGCGCCACGCAGGTAAAGCTGACGATCGAGAACGCCAGCGCCCCGAACACCGTTCCGACCATCCCGCCGGCCCCGCGCCGCTTCTCGGTCGCCCGTAACAGGAACCCCGGCAGCGCGATGTCGTACATCCCGAACAGCGACAGCGCGAAGAAGATGAACAGCAGCCCGAGGAAGATGTTCATCCGCGGGTCAACGCTCAGCTCGCGGAAGAGCCACAGCAGGAAGACGGCCGACGCCCCGAGGACGGCGATGATGGTCAGGCAGTAGACGACTGCGAGCTTGAGCACTTGGGCCTGTGACTGGTGGCTCTGCTTGAGGAACAGGCTGACCGTGATCGGGATCATCGGGAAGACGCACGGCGTCACCAGCGACACGAACCCCCAGAACGCCGCCGCAAGCAGCAGCCCCCAGAACCCGCCTTTGACGACGACCGGCGTCTTGTCGATCTTCTCCTGCAGCGCGTGAAGCTGCGTCTCGTACCGGTCGGGCGGGACGGCCGCCTTCTTGACGACGCCAGCGGCGTTCTCGACGTGCGGGGTCGGCGGGCCGACGGCTGGACTCGGCGGCGCCGGCTTCGGTCGGCCGCCGAGCGCCTGCTCGACCTCGGCGCGGTACTTCGCGTCCACCGGCACCGCCTCGCCGGCCAGGACCTCGAAGGAGGCGGACGGCGGGATCCTACTGTTGAAGCACTTCCCCCCCTCGATACACGCCAGCAAGCTGACGCCCTTCAACGCCACCGTCTTCTTCCCCGACGCCGCCTTCGGCGAGACGACCGCGCTCAGCTCCCAGGTGACTTCGTGCGGGTAGTACTGGTCCTGTTGCAGGGGGTCCAGGATGCTCGGCTTGGCCTTCCAGCCGGGCGGGTCGGTCACGGCACCGACGAAGATCAGGTCGCCGGACTTCGGCAGCGTGAAGTCATTCCGCGAGAGTTGATCGCCCGGAGGGTTGACCGGGTAGGTCCACGCCCCGGGCTTCGGCGCCACCGTCAGCTTGACCGTGACGGTTTGCCCCGGCCTGGCCTTGGCCGGCTCGACCGTGACGCCGGAATCGGCGATGTCGTCGAACGAGCGCGCACTCGACCCGGCCCCGGGGAGTTTGAACGGCAGGTCCGACTCCTGGCCGGCGGCCGGGCCGGCGAGCAGGGCCAGCCCGAGTGCGAGGAGAAGATTGCGCATGGGCGGAGTCCGTCCGGGGTCGAACGCGACGGCCCACGGACCGCCTCCGTGGGCCACGCACTGTATAGAGTAGATACCGTCACGGCGGTGGGTGTTACAGAGCTTTTCCGAGCCGCGACCGTTAGGGAGCGGTCTTCGGGGGATCGCTCCCTAACGGTCGCGGCTCGGCTGGGTCGCCTTCCGCACCTCGTCGGCGTACTTCGCCTCGACCGGCACGGCCGGGCCGTCGAGCACCTTCAGCTTCGCTGTGGGGGTCAGCTTGCGGGCCGGGTAGCAGCTGTTCGCGTCGCAGACCGTCAGGCCGAACTCCTTCACCGTCACCGTCACCGCGCCGGGCTTCTGCGTCGGCCGGACCACCGCCTTGCGCTCGTACACCACCTTCTTCTGGTAGTAGCGCAGGTCGCGGATGCCCAGCAGCGGCTCAGCCTTGGTCAGGTAGTCGAGCGGGTTCACGGTCTCATCGACGAACACCAGCGCCCCGGCGTCCGGGAAGACCAGCTTGTTGACCATCCCCTCGGCATTCTTGTCCTCCTGCCGCGTCGGGTAGGTGTAGTACCCGTCGTGCAGCTCGACGGTCAGCTTCAGGGTGACGGTCTGGCCGGGCTTGGCCTCGGCCGGCTCGAAGGTCGCCTCGACCTTCTTGACCGCCTTGTCCCACCAAGCCGGCTTCTTGTCCGGGGCCGGCGCGTCGGCGGCGACGGTGAGGGTCGCAGTCAGGAACAGCAGCGGGCGCATGGACGACCTCCTGTGCAAAGCCCACCGATGGCCATCGGTGGGCTTGCAAGTCTACTTCTTCGCCGCCTCATGCGGCAGCCACTCCTTCTGCGGCGGCGGCGGCTCCACACCGGACAGCGCCAGCGTGCTCACCGCCTTCGTCGCCAGGTCCACGACGCGGACCCGATGGGCGTTGGTGTCGGCGACGTACAACTTGCCGGCCGCGATACTCAGGCCCGCCGGCTCGTTGAACAGCGGTTCCTTGCCACCCCCTAAGAACGTCTCGACGCGCCGAGTCTTCGGGTCGAGGATCTTCAGCTTGCTGTTGTACGTGTCGGCGATGTAGAGCTTGCCGGCGAGGTACTCCACCCCCAGGGCGTGCTGCAACCGCACCTGCGGCCCGACCCCGTCCCGGTCGCCAAACTCGAACAGCCCCTCCCCGACCAGCGTCTCGACCCGGCCCCGCCCGTCCAGTGGCACCCGGCGGATGGCGCTCACCTCGCTGTCGGCGACGTACAGGTACTTGCCGTCGGAGGTCAGCCCCGACGGCTGGGCAAACCGGGCGGCCCAGAGCGGGCCGTCCTTGATGTTCTCCCGGCCGTCGCCGGCGAACGGGCCGATCACCTTCCGCTCCAGGTCCATCGCCCAGATTTGATGGTGCCCGGCCATCGCAACGAAGAGCGTCTGGCCGACCCGGTGCAGCGCCCAGGGGCTGTTCAACCCGGTCGCCTTCGCCGGGGCCGGCGCGGTCAGCATTCGCGTCTCCTGCACCTGCTCGCCGGTGCCGGCGACGGTGGTTACGGTCCCGGCCTTCAGGTCGGCGGCGCGGATGCAGTGGTTCTTGCGGTCGGCGACGTAGAGGGTGTCGCCAGCCAGCGCCATCCCCTGCGGGTCGTCGAACTGGGCCTCGGCGAACGGGCCGTTCTTGTACCCCGGGCTGCCGGCGCCGATCACCGCCACCTTCTTACCGGCCAGGTCCGTTACCACGACCCGGTGGTGGGTGCTGTCGGCGATGAACAGCCGGCCCGATCGCTCGTCGGCCAGCACCTTGCCGGGGAAGAACAGCGGCGTGTCCCCCTTCTCGCGGTAGCGGACCAGGTCGAACCGGGCCGGCTTCTCGTCGAGGGTGCCCTTCTTCTTGTGGGCCTCGACCAGCTTGCCGATCGCCCGGTCGAGCAGGTCGTAGTTCCCCTCGCCGGTGGTCATGCCGACCAGCTTGCCCTCGGGGTCGATCAGGGCGAACGACGGCCACGACTGGACCCCGTAGGCGTCCCAGATCTTGTGGTCGGCGTCGTTGACGACCGGGTGGGCGACCTCGTAGCGCAGGACCGCCTTGCGGATGCTCTTGGTGTCCTTCTCGTTGTCGAACTTCGGCGAGTGGACGCCGACGACGACCAACTCGTTGGCGTACTTCTTTTCGAGCTTGGCCAGGTCCGGCAGGATGTGGATGCAGTTGATGCAGCAGAGGGTCCAGAAGTCCAGCAGGACGACCTTGCCCTTGAGGTCTTTCTTGAGCGAGAGCGGCCCGGTGGTGTTCAGCCAGGCGACGCCGCCGGCCAGCTCGGGGGCGGCCTCCAGCGCCCGGCCCGGTTGCTCGGCGGCCGGCGCCAGCGGGGCCGGGGCGGCGGATGAGTCGCACCCGACCGCGGTGAGGACCGCCAACAGGGCGGCGACGGCGGCCGGCAGCGCGACCGACCGGGGCGTGGGCAGGCTCATGGGGCGGCGTCCTCCAACAGGGTGACGGCGTGTTGGTAAATCGTACCTCAAGAGCCGGCCGGGGTGAACCGCGTTCCGGGTCGTCCTGGCGAACCCCGTGCGGAAGCGAGGGGGTGGGCGGTCCACCCCTCCCCCGGCCCCTCCCCGAAGCGGGGAGGGGAGCAAGTCAGTGGGTCGCCCTCTGGCTCCCCCTCCCCGCTTCGGGGAGGGGGTTGGGGGGAGGGGTTCTTCCAACCCCCTCGCTGACGCTCGGGGTTCGCCTTTCCGCCCGGCGTCCCGATCGCTAAACTGCTCCGTCCCAGACGAGTGGCCGGTCGGGCCGTGAAAGGATCGCGGCCGATCGGGGTAAATCGCACTGGAATCCGTCGGGGCAGGGACTATAATCCCAGAGACGTCGGGCCGAGGGATTGGTTGCGAGCCTCGACGTCCTCTTTACCCGCGCCAGGCGCGTCTCGACTTTTCCCCCCACGACGCAGCGCCGGATGTCGCCCGGGGAGCCTCCGAGAGCGGAGTCTTGACGGGGAGCCGGGGCCAGGGGAGTTCGAGGGGAGACCGTCGGCGACCCGCTGACGTGTGATCCGACCCAGGTAAGGTGTCCGATTTCCGATTTTTCGTTCCGGGGCCGTCGCCCCGTCGGCCGGGTCGTGCCCGGCGGCGGCGAGGGCGGCCCCCTGACCCACACTGCCCGTCACCACTTCATTGAGGTAACTGCTATGCCCGACGCCAAGAGCGTCGAGGGGTCGCACCGGCCCCTGATTCGCAAGCGCATCGTCCGCAAGCCGGGCGAGGCCGGCCCCGTCTCCGCGCCGACCCCGACGCCACCGGCCATGGCTCCGGCCCCGACCCCGCAGGTCCAGAACCCCTACGGCTCCAGTCGGCCAGCCGGCTGCCGGCTCGACGACCTGTACCGGATGCCGATGCCCAACCTGTTCAAGCTCGCCGAGAAGGAGGGCATCCACGAGCACACCGGCATGAGCCGCGCCCAGCTGATCGTCGGCATCGTCCGCCGGCAGATCGAGCGCGGCGAGGTCGTCCGCGGGTCCGGGACGCTGGAGGTCCTGCCCGACGGGTACGGCTTCCTCCGCTCGGCGGCGCACAACTACCTGGCGTCGCCGGAGGACATCTACGTCTCTCCGAGCCAGATCCGGCGGATGAGCCTGCGCACGGGTCTGGTCGTCGAGGGGCCGATCCGGCTACCGATCGAGAACCAGGACAACTTCGCCCTGATGCAGATCGAACTGGTCAACGGCCGCAACCCCGAGGAGGGGGCCAGCCTGACCAGCTTCGAGGACCTGACCCCGCTGCACCCGAACGCCCGGCTAGTGCTGGAGACGACCGGCGACGAACTGTCCATGCGGATCGTGGACATGGTCACCCCGGTCGGCAAGGGGCAGCGCGGGGTGATCGTGGCCCCGCCGCGGACCGGCAAGACGATCCTCCTGGCGAAGATGGCCAACGCCATCATCAAGAACCACCCGGACGCCTACGTCTTCGTGCTGCTGGTCGATGAGCGGCCGGAGGAGGTGACCGAGATGCAGCGGCTCGTCCAGGGGCCGAACGCCGAGGTGGTGGCCAGCACCTTCGACGAGCCGCCGGAGGAGCACATCCACGTCAGCGAGATCGTGCTGGAGAAGGCGAAGCGCATGGTCGAGAACAAGCGGGACGTGGTCATCCTGCTCGACTCGATCACGCGGCTGGCCCGCGCCCACAACACCGAGGCCCCCGGGGGCGGCAAGCTGCTCTCCGGCGGCCTGGACTCCAACGCGATGCAGAAGCCCAAGCGGTTCTTCGGCGCCGCCCGCAACGTCGAGGAGGGCGGATCCTTGACGATCCTGGCCACGGCGCTGATCGACACCGGCAGCCGGATGGACGACGTGATCTTCGAGGAGTTCAAGGGGACCGGCAACATGGAGTTGCACCTCGACCGCCGGCTGGTCGAGAAGCGGGTCTACCCGGCGATCGACGTCAACCGCAGCGGCACCCGCAAGGAGGACCTGCTGCTGCACCCGGACGAGCTGCAGAAGGTGGCGATCCTGCGGCGGGTGCTGGCGGACATGCACCCGGTCGAGGCGATGGAACTGCTCGTCAACCGGGCCAAGAAGACGAAGTCCAACGCCGAGTTCCTGATCTCGATGAACCTCAGCTAGAGCGTTCTTCGGGATCGTGTAGTGGGTCTTGAGTGTAGTAGGCACACTCCGTGTGCCGTCGAAGCTAGACGGCACACGGAGTGTGCCTACTACACTTACCGCTACACCAGCGTGAAACGCGCTCTCGTGTCCGGCGTTGCGAGTCCGGTTCCGTTCGGGCCGCGGGCGTCGGGAACGCCGCTTGAGGAGTTCCCGACGCCACACCACCCGCTCGTGCTACAAGGCATCGGTAGCCGGT
>DASSAT010000381.1:0-4942 GCA_035699305.1 Fimbriiglobus sp.
TGCGCTGAGCGTCGCCCCAGGTTCCCGACTTGTGTAGCAAGAGCGGCCGGGACGGCCGCGGTCCCAGGGGATTCCGCCGCCGGCCGTTCCGCCCGGTCCGCCGATCCGATAGCATGACGCGGACGCTACCCCTGACCACCCCGCGCCCGCCCGTCCACGCTCATGAACCCGATCTCCGCTGCGCTGCGCCGGCCGGTCACCGTCGTGGTGGCGATGGTCGGCCTCGTCTTCGCTGGCGTCCTCGCCTTCAACCGCATGAAGGTGGACATCTTCCCGCCGCTGAACCTGCCGGTCATCTACGTCAGCCAGCCCTACGGCGGCATGGACCCGAAGCAGATGGAGGGGATGATCGCCAACTACTACGAGTACCACTTCCTCTACATCAGCAACATCCATCACGTCGAATCGAAGAACACCCAGGGCGTCTCCCTGATGAAGCTGTACTTCCACCCCGGCACCGACATGGCCCAGGCCATGGCCGAGACGGTGGCGTACGTCAACCGATCTCAGGCGTTCATGCCGCCGGGGACCGTCAACCCGTTCATCATGCGCTTCGACACCGGCTCCGTGCCCGTCGGTTACCTGGTGCTCAAGAGCGAGACGAAGACGATCGGCCAGATCCAGGACCAGGCGCTCTTCAAGGTCCGGCCGATGTTCGCCGCCATCGAGGGGGTGAGCGCCCCGCCGCCGTTCGGCGGCAGCCAGCGGACGGTGGTCGTCCGGGCCGACCCGGACAGGCTGCGGGCCTACGGACTGTCGGCCGACCAAGTCGTGCAAGCGATGACCAGCGGCAACACGATCGCCCCGTCCGGCCAACTCCGCGACACCACTCGGATGCCGCTGGTCCCGTCCAACGCGATGGTGGTGAAGCCGGCGGAGTTGGGGAGCATCGAGGTCAAGCCGGGGGTGTTCTTGCGCGACGTGGTCCGCCGCGACCCCGCCACCGACAAGCCGCTGATCGAGGACGCCAGCGATGTCGCCACCGGGTACGCCCTGGTCAACGGCAAGCGGGCGGTCTACATCTTGGTCACGAAGCGGGCCAGCGCCAGCACGCTCGACGTGGTGAACAAGGTGCGGGCGAACCTGCCGGCGATGCAGGCCGAGCTGCCCGACGACATCCGGGTGAGCTTCGAGTTCGACCAGTCGCCCTATGTCACCAACTCGATGTCGGGGGTAGCGTTCGAGGGGCTTTTGGCAGCCGGGCTGGTCGGGCTGTTGGTGCTGGTGTTCCTCCGCGACTGGCGGAGCGCGGTCGTCGTCGTGCTGACCATCCCGTTGGCGCTGGTGGCGGCCCTGGTCGCCCTGTGGCTGTCCGGCCAGACGGTCAACCTGATGACCCTCGGCGGGCTGGCCCTGTCGGTCGGCATCCTGGTCGATGAGGCAACGGTGGCAGTCGAGAACATCCACGTCCAGATGCGGACGACCGACTCGGTCGCCCTGGCCGTCTGGCGCGGGGTGAGCGAAACAGCCGTACCGCGGCTGCTGGCGATGCTGTGCGTGCTGGCGGTGTTCATCCCGTCGTTCGTCATGCAGGGGGCGGCCCGGGCGCTGTTCGTGCCGCTGTCGCTGGCCGTCGGGTTCGCCATGATCGCCAGCTACGTCCTCTCCAGCACCTTCGTGCCGGTGCTCTCCGCCTGGCTCTTGAAGCAGAGGTCAGAGGGCAGAGGTCGGAGGTCAGAAGACAGAAGTCAGAGGTCAGAGGACGGAGGTTTTCTTCTGACCTCTGTCCTCCGTCCTCTGACTTCTGGTCGGTGGGTGCTCGTACCGGTTTACCTCATCGCGGCCGGGGCGGCGCTGGCGCTGCTCGCGCCGCGGCTCGGGACGGAAATCTTCCCGCAGGTGGACACCGGGCAGTTCCAGTTCCGACTCCGCGCGCCCACCGGCACCCGGATCGAGCAGACCGAGGCGATCACTCAGGAGGCGCTGCGGTTCATCGGCGAGGAGGCCGGGCCGGGGAATGTGAACATTAGCCTCGGCTTCCTCGGGGTGGTCCCCTCGGCGTACCCGATCAACACCGTCTACCTGTGGATGGGCGGACCGCACGAGGCCGTGATGCGAGTCGCGTTGAAGCCAGGCGCGGTCCGCGTGGACGACCTCCAGGCCCGGCTACGGGAGAAGCTACCGGCCCACCTGGCGGAATGGACGGCCCGGAAGTGGAAGGCGGAGGGCGTCCCCGCCGACGTGGCCGAGCGGCGGGCGAAGGAGATTCGGCTGTCGTTCGAGCCGGCGGACATCGTCAACGAGGTGATGAGCTTCGGCTCGCCCACGCCGATCGAGGTGCAGGTGGCCGGGTCGAACATGGCGAACAACCGGGCCTACGCCGAGAAGCTGCGGCAGGAGTTGGCGAAGATACCGTCCGTCCGCGACCTCCAGTACGGGCAGGCGCTGGATTACCCGACGGTCGAGGTCGAGGTGGACCGCGAGAAGCTGGCCTACGCCGGGGCGACGACGGCTGACGTGGCGAAGGCAGTGACGCCGTTCACCTCGTCGAGCCGGTTCACCGTGCCGAACTACTGGCAGGACCCGGCCAGTGGGGTCGCGTATCAGGTGCAGGTCGAGGTGCCGCAGGCGCTGGTGACGAACGCCCGCGACCTGGAGACGATCCCGGTCCCGGCCGGCAACGGTGAGCGCGTGCTGGTCCGGGACGTGGCGACGGTGAAGGAAGGGACGATGCCCGGGGAGGTGGACCGGTACAACATGAAGCGGCTGGTGAGCATGACCGCCAACGTCCAGGGCGAAGACCTGGGGACGGTCGCCCGGCAGGTGGCGCAGGCGATCAAGGCGGCCGGCGACCCGCCCAAGGGGGTGACGGTGGACGTGCGCGGCCAGATCACGCCGATGCGGGAGCTGTTCGGGCCGCTGGCGTTCGAGCCGCCATGGGCGGTGTCGCCGGCCCGCTGGTTCGGCGGGCTGGCGGGGGGGCTGCTCGCGGCGGGGGTGGTCATCTTCCTCATGCTGACCGCGTACTTCCAGTCCCCGCGGCTGGCGCTCGTCGCGGTGGCCCCGGTCCCCGCGGTGATGGTGGGGGTGGCGGCCACGCTGCTGCTGACCGGCAGCACGCTCAACCTCCAGTCGTTCATGGGGGCGATCATGGCCGTCGGGGTGGCGACCGCGAACGCCATTCTGCTCGTCGCCTTCGCCGACCGGGCGCGGGCCGGCGGGATGTCTGCGCTTGAGGCGGGTGTGGCGGGCGTCCGATCGCGGGTCCGGCCGATCCTGATGACCAGCGCCGCCATGATCGCCGGCATGGTGCCGATGGCGATCGGTTTAGGTGAAGGCGGCGATCAAGTCGCGCCGCTCGGCCGGGCGGTGATCGGCGGGCTGGCTGCCGGCACCCTGACCACCCTGTTCGTCCTGCCGGGCGTGTTCGCGCTGGTGATGGGCGGACGGCCGCGGTCCGTCTCGCTCGACCCGTTCGACCCGGACAGTCAACACTTCGTGCCGGAAGTCCCGCTCACCCCTCTGGGGGATCACCATGCGCCGTGAGCACCTGCTGCCCGTCATCCTCGCTGTCGGGCTTCCGCTCGCGGCCGGGTGCAACCACCAGCCCGCGCAGCAAGCCGCCGGCGCGGGCGCGGCCGGACCAGCGGTCTCGGTCGTCAAGCCGGAGCGCAAGGGCGTGACCCGGGTCATCGAACAGCCCGGAGCGATCCAACCTATCGAGGAGGCCGAGCTATTCGCCCGCGTCCCCGGGTACGTCAGCAAGATCGCCGCCGACCCGGGCCGGAACGGGGTCATCGACATCGGCAGCCGGGTGAAGGCGGGGCAGGTGTTGGCCGAGCTGTCCATCCCCGAGGTGGTCGAGGAGGCCAATCAGAAGGAAGCCCTGGTCAAGCAGGCCGGGGCCGAGGTGGAGCAAGCGAAGAAAGCTCTTGTCGCGGCCGACGCGGGGGTGTCGTCGGCGGAGGCGCTGGTGAGCGAGGCGCGGGCCGGGCTGACCCGGTCGCAGGCGCTCTACGATCGCTGGCAGTCGGAGCTAACCCGGATCGGCGGACTGGTCCGGGGCGGGGTGATCGACGCCCAGACCCGGGACGAGACGCAGAATCAGTTCAAGGCCGCCCAGGCCGGCCGGGACGAGGCCGCCGCCAAGGTGTCGTCGGCCGAGGCCGGGGTCCGCAAGGCGAGGGCGGACCGGGACAAGACCGCCGCCGACGTGACCGCTGCCGAGGCGAAGCAGGAAGTAACGCGCGCCGACGCTCGCCGGCTGGCGGCGCTGGTCGGCTACGGCCGGATCGTCGCCCCGTTCGACGGGGTGGTCACCCGCCGGGCGGTGAGCACCGGCGACTTCCTCAACGGCACCGGCAAGCAGGGGGTATTCCGCGTCGCCCGGACCGACCCGCTGCGGGTCGTTGTCCACGTCCCCGAGGCGGACGCCGGTCTGGTCCGCGAGGGGCTGGAGGTGCGGCTCACCGTCCAGGCGCTTGCGAACCCGAAGCTGACCGGCAAGATTGCCCGGACCTCGTGGTCGCTGGAACCGGGGTCGCGGACGCTGCGGACCGAGATCGACCTGCCGAACCCGGACGCCGCCGTTCGCCCGGGAATGTACGTCTACGCGGGGATCACCGTTCAACTGCCCGAGGAGTGGTCGGTGCCGGCCGCCGCGGTCGGCAAGGCCGGGGACGAGTTCGTGGTCTACCGGGTGGTGGACGGCAAGGCGGCCCGCACACCGGTGCAGATCGGCCACGGCGACGGCCGGGTGACGCAGGTGCGGCGGTACAAGGCGCCGGGCGCGACGGACTGGACCGCGTTCACCGGCTCCGAGTCGGTCGCCACCCCCGCCGCCACGCTGACCGACGGCCAGACCATCGCCGGGCCGTAGTGACACCGGCCCGCCTCGGCCCCTTACCCTCTTTCCTCAGCGGGTGCTCGGTCGAAAGCGTCGTTGCCGTGTGGTTCTGTCTTCAGCCCGAAGGGCTGGGAGTTCTCAGCCCAGGGCGCAGCC
>DASSAT010000382.1:0-4845 GCA_035699305.1 Fimbriiglobus sp.
TCCGCTCGCGGAGCGAGCGGACCACAGGTGACGGTGTTGCGAGCGACGCGGGAGGCGGTCGGGCTGACCGACCGCCACTTCGCGGACCTGATCCATCTGAACGCTGTCGGGGCCAGGATGCTCTCGGAGTGGCTGCGGGACCGGCTCGCGGAACTCGACCGCCGGCGGGGTGAGGGCGATCGGCCGTGATCTTCGCCAGCAAGGAATTCTTCATCTTCCTGCCGATCGTGCTGGCGGCCTACCACCTGTCGGCCGGGCGGCCGCGCAAGTACACGTTCCTGCTCGCGGCGAGCTGGCTGTTCTACACCTGGGTCCCGCCGCACTACCTGTGGGTGATCCTGCTGCTGACGGCGATCGACTACGTCGTCGGCCTGCGGATCGAGCGGTCAACCCGCCCGCGGTCGCGCCGGCTGTGGCTGACCGCCAGCGTCGTCTCGAACCTGGGTCTGCTGGTCGCCTTCAAGTACACGGGGTTCGTTTACGACAACACGGTGTCACTGGCGCAGTGGCTTGGCGTGCCCCTGGCTGAGCGGGTGTGGCACGTCATCCTGCCGCTGGGGATCAGCTACCACACGTTCCAGGGGATCAGCTACACAGTGGACGTGTACCGCGGAAACATCCGCGCCGTGCGCAGCTTCCGGGACTACGCGCTGTTCGTCTCCTTTTTCCCGCAGCTCGCGGCCGGGCCGATCGTCCGGGCGGTCGAGTTCCTGCCGCAGATGGTCACGCCGCCGCGCGTGACGCCGCGGCAGGTGTCCGACGGCATCGCCCTGTTCGCGTTCGGGCTGTTCAAGAAGCTGGTGATCGCCGACAACCTCGATCAGCTGTTCGTCGGCCCGGTGTTCGACGACCCGTCGGCCTACGACGCCGCCACCCACCGGTGGGCGGCAGTGGCCTGGGCAGTGCAGATTTACTGCGACTTCTCCGGCTACACGGACATGGCGCTGGGGACGGCCAAGTTCTTCGGGTTCGAGCTGCCGCCGAACTTCCGGCTGCCGTACCTGGCGACCAGCATCACCGACTTCTGGCGGCGGTGGCACCTGTCACTCTCGACGTGGCTGCGCGACTACCTGTACTTCCCGCTGGGCGGCAGTCGATACGGCCCGGTCCGGACGTACTTCAACCTGATGCTAGTGTTCGTCCTGTGCGGCCTGTGGCACGGGGCGGCGTGGAACTGGCTCGCCTACGGGGCATTCAACGGCGTGCTCATGTGCCTGCACCGGGCCTACGACCGGGCGGTGAGCGGCGTCCCGTGGATCGACGTACTGCGGGCAAGCGCGGGGTGGAAGGTGATCGCCTGGGTCGGGACGACGTATCAGTTCCTGGTCGGGCTGATCCTGGTGCGAATGGCGGGCTGGGGCGGCGGATTGTTGATGATCCGATCCCTCGCCGGCGTGGACCACGCCGCGGGGTCGGCATCGCCGGGGTTCGCTGCGTGGGGGTCGCTCGGCGTGCCGCTGGCCGTGCCGCTGCTGATCGCGCTGGGGCTGAGCGGACACCTGGTCGGGCTGCTGCGGGCGGTCGGGCTGTCGATCCAGGAGCGCCCGCCCGACCCGCTGCGGATGGCCGCGGCCGCTGTCGCCGTGGCGGGCGTTGTGGCGTTCAGCCCCGGGGTGGCGAAGACGTTCATCTACATCCAGTTCTGACCCCCTGGGACCGCGGCCGTCCCGGCCGCTTTTGCTACACAGTTCGGAGTGCTTCCGCGTCGCCCAATGCCCGCGACGCGCACAATAAGAGCGGCCGGGACGGCCGCGGTCCCAGGTAAGAACTGATACACTGGAACAGGTTTCCCATCTCGGTGTGTCGTGATGACCCGGCTCCTGTGGCCGCTCTCGGTCCTGCTCGTCTGCCTGCCGGTTGCGATCCTGGCGACCGGGGTGCCGCTGCCGTTCCTGCACCGCTCGCCGGGGCTGCCGCGGCCGGTCCCGATGCCGGCCGGCGACCAGGAGCTGGCGTGGTTCCACACCACCACCAGCGGCACCACCTGGGAGCGGTTCGTGGCCGGGGTGGAGCGGGCACAGATGCTTGTCCCGGGGCTGCGGGTGGACGATTCGGCGGCGTTCGCGGACCAGACGACCGCAACCCCGGAGGTCGTGTTGTCGATGGACGGCCGGACGGGGCGCGTCCGCATCCGGTGGTACAAGCTGACCAACGACGCGACCGCCGCCCGGTGGGTGCAGGCGCTGGCCGACCGCGACCCGGCCCCCCTGGCGGTGATCGGCGGCGGGTCGAGCGACCGGGCGGTGGACCTGGCCCGCGCGCTGGAAGACCAGCAGTCCTGGCGCGGCGACCGGCCGCTGCTGTTCATCACCACCGCGACCGCCGACGAGGTGCCGGCCGACGCGGACGACGCCGGCCCGGCGACCCGCAACCTGATCGACGTCTACCGCGGGCGGTCGTTCCGGTTCTGCTTCACCAATCGGCAGATGGCCGAGGCGGTCCTCGACTTCGTGTGGGCGACACCCGGCCTGCGCCCCCAGACGTTCGCGGACCTGGCCCCGGCGGCCGTCGCCTCGGGGCTGGCGCTCGTCACGGGTTCGAAGTCACCGCCCTTCGTGGGGCCGCACGTCTTCAGCGTCGTCTGGCGGGACGACCCGTACTCGATCGACCTGCACGGGCAGTTCTCGGCCGCGGTGGCGCGCAAAGGCCGGCCAACCGGCGCTGCCCCCGACGCGCCTGCGGTCCAGATCGTCACCTGGAGCGTGCCGTTCAGCGTCGGCGGGTTTATCCGCCCCAACCCGTCGGAGGCCGAGGTGGCGGCGTCGATCCTGGAGCAGTTCCGCAAGCTGCCGCCGCAGCGGTCGCTCCTGGTCCTGCCGACCGTCACCAAGCCCGGCCGCCGGCTGCTGGGCACCCTGGCCGCGTCCGCCCCGCGGCTCAGGCAGCGGCTGGTCGTGGTCACCGGAGACGGCATCCCGGTCAACGCCGTATACCGGGACGGCGGGCTGGAGTGGCCGCTCCGCTCCCTGCCGGTGCCACTGGTCTTGTTCGCCCACGGCAACCCGGTCGGGTGGGACGAACCGGGAACGCCCGCGCCGGCCGGGTACGAACTGCATCCGCCGACCGCCACCGACGACGTGCTCCACTTCGCCGAGATGGTGAGGCTCATCGCGGAGGGGTGTTACCCGCCCGCCAGCGGGCAGCTCGATCGGGCCGACGACCTGGCCGCTCAACTCCACGCCCGCTGTCCGCCCTTCTTCGACGAGGCCGGCAACCGGCTCGGCGGGACCGGCGAGACCGTCGTCGCCCTCTGGCCGCACGCCGAGGACGGCATCCCGCTGGCGACGATGGAGGTCTGGCGCAGGGCCGACGACCGGCGGTGGGAGCGGGTCCGCACCGTCGAGGTCGATCAGCGGCGACCTCGGTCGGGAGGGCCGCGCGAATGACCCCGGCCCCGCCGCCACGTCGGTCCGTCTGGGCGTATGCCGAGGGACTGACCCCTGTCGCCATCGTCTGGCTGGCCCTGGTCGGGTGGTTGGCGGCGCTGCTCCACGGCCGGGCAGACTGGTCTGAGCAGGCCGACAAGGCGACCGTCCGCGAGTGGATCGACGAGGCGCGCAACTTCCGCAAGACACTTCCCGAATTGGCCCGCGAGTACGCCCAGCTCCGCGAGGACGACCCGGCCGGGCTGCCGGAGAAGCGGGCCGAGATCGAGGAGCACATCCGGGGGCTGGTCGAGCCGACCCGCGCCTACCTCAACCAGCTCCCGTCCTTCCCGATCATCTATCGCCTGGAGGTCGAGTTCCCGCCGGGGCCGGACCGGATCGTCTGGGAGTCGCCGCTGCCCCGCCCCCGGCAACAGGACCAGACCCGGACCCGGCGACTGGAGTACCGCCCGCTGGGGGACGACGACCCGCGCGCGGTGATCCGCTGCGAGTACCAGCTCCACGCCTTCAACAAGCTCCAGCGCCGCGAGGAGGAGCGGCGGCAAACGTCGCTGGTGGCGGTCGGGGTGTTGTTGACCGCGACCGTGCTGGCCGTGCTGTTCGGCTACCGGTTCCTCCGCCGCGAGCGCGAGCGAGAGCTCCAACGGCTCGCCGCCGTGGCCGATGTGGAGCACCGCGAGCGCGAACTGCTCGAAATCCGCCTCCGCCAGCAAGAAGGCGAGCGGACCCGCGACGAGCTGGACCGGCGGTTGCTCCACCAGCAGTTGGAGGCGGCCAACCTGGAGAAGCGGGCCAACGAGGCGGAGAAGGAGTCGCTGGAGGTCAAGTCGCAGCTCTACGCCAGCATCGGCATCATGGCTGGGTCCTACGCCCACAACATCAAGAACCTGCTGGTGCGGCCGAACGACCTGCTCGCCCGCTGCCTGGAGGCGGACGGGATGACCCGCGACCAGGCCGGCATGTTGCACGAGGTCCGCACCACGCTGGGCACCGTCACCGAGCGGCTCCAGCAGATCCTTCGCACCGTCCGCCGCGACCCGGGCAAGAGCGAGGTCACGCGCGTGGACCTGAACCGACTGGTCCGCGACACGGCCGGCACCTGGGCCGGGATGTCGCTGGAGAAGTGGAAGCTGCGGATCGCCATCGACGTGGCGGCCGAGCCGCTGTGGGTCCGCGGCGACCTGTCGCACTTGCAGCAGGCGGTCGAGAACTTGGTGTTCAATGCCCGCGACGCGACCTTCGAGATGCGTAACCGGCTGGTGGACGCCGCGCGCACCGACCGGTCCGTGGACCCGGCCGCCCGCCGGCAGCGGCTGATCGAGGCTTACGGGTGGAAGGGCGAGGTGTCACTATTGACCCGGCGGGAGGGGTCAGCGGCGGTTCTGGAGGTGCGCGACAACGGCGTCGGCATGACCGAGGAGGTGCGGCGGAACTGCCTGCGGACGCACTACTCGACCAA
>DASSAT010000383.1:0-13315 GCA_035699305.1 Fimbriiglobus sp.
AGGCCCGCACCCACAAGTTGAAGATCGCCGGCCGGGCGCAGGCGGTCACGGCCGCCAGGGCGCGGCTCACCCAGCGGGTGCAGGCGCTGCGGTCCTCGGTCCGGGCGCTCGAGGGCCGCGGCATCGTGGAGCACCGCGACGACCGGCCCGCCGACCGCCCGGCCGGGTAGCGGCGGGCCTCTGCGACGCCAACCACGATCGTTCCCGACAGGAGACCGGGGCGCCGCGACCCGGCCGGGTCGCGGCGGGCGGCCGCGGGCGGTGCCGGCCGGGGATAGGGGGTCGCGGACTTCCGCGGCGGCCCCGTCCTGACCTGAACCGCCCCCGACCGCGCGAAAACGGCGCGGTTAATTGTTTTTGTCCGGCGCGGGGACTACCGCGAAACACACCCGCCGGGAGGACGATACTCCCGGCAATCAATGGCCGAGGATTCCGCGGTAGACTACCGCGAAACGATTCGCACCACCGCGTTTCCCAGTGGTTTCTTGCACGGATTGTGCAAGCTTGCAATCACGGCGGAAGAGGGTAAGATACCACTGTTTTCCGGGGGAAATCGGCCACTTTCGGCGGTGGGGTCAGAGGGGATGACACACTGGGGGTCACAGGTTCAAGTCCTGTAGCGCCCACTCTCGACGGCCCGGAGCCGGCAAGCGGTCGCGACGGCTTGCCGGCCCCGGGCTTTACCACCCGCCCCGCTGATAAGCACGACTGCGTCATCCTCGACCCGCTGACCGACGCCGACGTCCGCGACCTGCAACGGTCGGCGCGGTGGCCGCCGGATATTATCCTCGAAGTTGTCCTTCCGACGGCGGTCCGCGGGGCGAACTGGTGGGGGTGGTAATATGGGCCGCTGGCGATCGGCAGGCAGACCGCGCCCGCGGTGGAGCGACGGATTCCTGGATGTCGATAAAGACGGCGGGATCGGCCATGCCCAGAAACAGCAACGGGACCGGAACAGCCTTCCGATCCAGGAGATGACTAAGGTACGTCCTTTGCAGTCTTGACGAACTCGATCAAGGATTCGAGCCGCTTCTTCTTCTTCCTGTCCGTCTGCTGTGACGCCTTGTGGCTCAGGTACAGGAGGGCGTGTTCCCTCCCCATCGCCCGGTAGAACACATACGCCGCAGCCAGTTGGGTGATCTCGGCGTCCGTACTCTCGACCTTCGCGAGCAGCGCAGGAAAGGCCGGCAAGCCGATTCGAGCCAGCGCATGGACGCACGGCCAAGTCTCGTCGAGACCAGTGGGTCCTTCAACTCCGACCAACTCGTCCAGCCCACCAAACGTCAGGTGTTCAACCAAGAAGTTGGTCGCCTCGGACGCCCTAAGCACGGCAAGTTTTCGAATGGCGACCGCGGCGTATCCGCGGCGCCCTGGCTTGTCGATCATCGCCGCCGCGGTCTTGAGGAGTTCATTCACCACTTGGCTCCGTCGATTGATGAACTCACCGACGGCCCACGCCTGATCCTTCTGGCTCAACTTGATCGGAGGTGGGGAGAGGTGAACGGCGAGCACGCTCGCCACGATCAACGCGGATGTCATCTCGTGTACTCCTCTGCTCGACCCGACGGTGGAAAGGGCTGACGCGGACCGTCGCGATCAGGAATTGAGATCCCAAGTGATCGCCGGTTCTTTGCCGGCGGGGTACGCATTTGCGGTATTGTCACCCTGAATGCCGGCGTCCAGTACCCACGAATTACCAGTGGGTGCCGTGGTCTGTTTTATGCTTATGCGGACAGTACCGAAGTTGCTCTGTTGAAACCAGCGGTGAATCTTGGCGAGCGGAGGGCATAAGCCCCCTGTTCAAGCGAACCAACAGGGGGCTTACGCCCCCCGCTCGCCAAGATTTCAACAGAGCACGCCAGCGTGTAATCGCCATTCAACCCCGTCCCATAGGTCGCTGTCCCTCCCAGGTTGAACGATATGGTCAGCGGCTCCGCCAGCTTGGTGTCGTCGCGGACGAGCCGGAACGACCCGGTGCTCAGTTGCCACTCGGTGGAGACACTGTCCTGGGCCTCCACCCGGACCGTCGGGCCCGCGCCGGCGTCGTTATCGGCCAGCGTAATCTTCGCCTGCCCGACGATCCCGCTGGGGAACCCCGACTTCGGGACCGGCACGTACCCAGCCCCGGCCGTGACCGTGAAATCGGCCGCCTCGAACTCCACCCCGTCGCCGCTGAGGATTGGATCGACCCGGACCCACAACCGGTCCTCCCCGTCGGCGAACGTCACCTTGCCGCTGGCGCCCAGCCTGGTGATGCTGATCTGGCTGTAGTAGCCGGTGGCGACCGGCCCCCAGAGCGAGTAGTCGGAGTTCAGCGTGGCGGTGCCGCCGGTCGAGAAGTTGACGTTGAGCATCCCGGTCGCGGCGGACCGCCGCGGTTCGACCATCCTCACGTCCCGCAGCCTGTCAAACGCGATAAGCGATGCCAAATCGACGTGCAGAACGAGGGATTTCGACGATTGTCTCGGCGGGTGTGTCGGCGCTCACGAAGCCAGGCGCCGACCCACCGAGGGCGGATTGACTGGATAAGTATACTGATGCACATTATCCGTGGAGAGCGTGCGACCGATCACCGTATGACCACTCAAGGTGCCAACCCGGCACCCTCCCAATGTGACACCCTGGCACCCTGTCCTCAGGGGGAGTAATTCTTCGGTCGCACCGAAGTCAGATGGTCACATTGCCACTCCCAAAAGTGACCATCTGACCGCCTGACCCCCGCCGGTTGAGGCGACGGCTGAACGAAGGGTCAGGCGGCCAAACCAGCAGCCCCAAAAAAGTGGCGGTCTGGCGGTCTGACCCACGGGCAGTGGGTCGGCGGCTGTGTTACCATCGGGGCCGCGAACCGCCGAACGGAGTTCGCGACCCTGATCGTTCCCTCACGGGTCGGACCCATGCGAACACTCCCCCTCGCGCTCCTCGCCCTCGTCGCCGCGCCCGCGGTCGCGGCCGACCCGGCCTACGACTTGCTCATCCGCAACGGCCGCGTCGTGGACGGCACCGGCAACCCGTGGTTCCGCGGCGACGTGGCCGTCCGCGGCGACCGGATCGTCGCCGTCGGCCGCGTCCCGCCGGGGACCGCCAAGCGCGAGATCGACGCCCACGGGCTGGTCGTCGCCCCGGGGTTCATCGACATGCACTCCCACTCCGACTACCTCCTCCTCGAAGACGGCGCGGCCCCGAGCAAGGTCCGCCAGGGGGTGACGACCGAGGTCATCGGCGAGGGGCAATCGGCCGGGCCGTGGACCGGCAAGGCCCGACGGGCGCTCGGAGACGGCAAGGTGAGCTGGGAGCGGCTGGCCGGGTACTTCGACCGATTGGAGAGGTCCGGGACGGCGGTCAACGTCGCCTCCTACGTTGGCATGGACAACGTCTGGAAGGCGGTGATGGGCGAATCCCACGCCCGCCCGACTCCGGAGCAGTTTGCCCGGATGAAGGCGGTCCTCGACGAGGCGATGACAGACGGGGCGTTCGGCCTCTCGACGATGCTGGCGATGCCGCCGGGGTCGCTGACCACCACCGACGACCTGGTGGAGCTGACCAAGGTCGCGGCGAAGCACGGCGGCACCTACTCGACGCACAACCGCAACGAGGGGACTGGGGTGTTTGAGGCGGTGAAGGAGGCGATCGCCATCGGCGAGCGGGCCGGGGTGCCGGTGGACGTGATCCACCTGAAGATCGCCGACCAGAAGTACTGGGGTCGCATGGGCGAAGTCGTCGCGCTGATCGAGGCGGCCCGGCGGCGCGGGGTCAACGTGCAGGCCAACGTCTACCCGTACACCCGCGGGAACAACAACCTCGCCAGCATCATCCCGCCGTGGGCGCACGAGGGCGGCACCGCGAAGATGCTCGATCGGCTCCGCGACCCGGCCCAGCGGGCGAAGATGAAGGCTGACATCAAGGGCGGTATCCCCGGGTGGTACAACCACTACACCGCGGTCGGCGGCGACTGGTCGCGGATGCTCGTCAGCGGTAAGGGGGCCTACGAAGGGCTGACGATGGACCGGGTGATCGCCGGGCTGTCCAAGGGCAAGCAACCGGCCCCGGACCCGCTGGACGTGCTGTTCGACCTCTTGATCGCGGAAGGCGGGTCGGTGCCGACGGTGTACGCCCACCACACCGAGGAGGACATGAACAAGGCACTGGTGCAACCGTGGTGTTCGATCGGGTCCGACGGGTCGGCATACGCGACCGAAGGGCCGCTGCGGCGGGGGAGCCCGCACCCGCGGAACTTCGGCACCTTCCCGCGGGTGCTCGGCGTCTACGTCCGCGAGAAGAAGCTGCTCACCCTGGAGGACGCGGTGCGGAAGATGACCTCGCTCAACGCCGCCAAGCTCGGCCTCCGCGACCGCGGCCTCGTCCGCCCCGGCGACTTCGCCGACCTGACCCTCTTCGACCCGGAGAAGGTGATCGACCGATCCACGTACACCGACCCGTTCCGCTACAGCGAGGGGATCGAGTACGTTGTGGTCAACGGTCAGGTGGTGCTCGACCGGGGTAAGCCCACGACCGCCCGCCCCGGCCGGGCGCTGCGGCGGACGCCGTGAGGGAACGACCCGCCGGCTTGCGACCCCTCCGCGGGGCGTGTATCTTTGCGCCCATGAACGACGTGACGCGCATCCTGTCCGCCATCGAGGGGGGCGATCCGCACGCCGCCGATCAACTTTTGCCGCTGGTCTACGACGAGCTGCGCCGGCTGGCGGCGCAGAAGATGGCCCGCGAGACGCAGGGGCACACGCTCGAAGCGACGGCCCTGGTGCACGAGGCGTACCTCCGGCTCGTCGATACCAAGACGGTCCAGCAGTGGAACAGCCGGGGGCACTTCTTCGCCGCCGCGGCCGAGGCGATGCGGCGAATCCTAGTCGAGCGGGCGCGGCACAAGCGGAGCCTGAAGGCCGGCGGAGAGTTCCAGCGGTGCGAGCTAACCGAAGTCTGCCCGGCCGTCGGCGGCCCCGACGTCGATCTGCTCGCGCTGAACGAGGCGCTCGAGAAGTTGGAGAAACACGACCCGCGCCAGGCCGAGTTGGTCAAGCTCCGGTTCTTCGCCGGCTTGACGATCGAACAGGCCGCGGAGGCGTTGGGCGTCTCCACGTCCACGGCCGACAACGACTGGGCCTACGCCCGCTGCTGGCTCCGCGTCGAGATGGACAGGGGCGGAGGCGACCAGCCCTGACCGCCCGCGGTCCCGGTCATTTTTCGTTGGGGAACTCGCCCTCGGTTCTCGCACTGGTCTGATACGGGAGGGTCCGTCTGCCCCCGAGGTGCGTTATGGGCGAGGCGAAACCCGACGAGAAAAGCATCTTCAACGCCGTCCGCCGGCTCGACACGCCGGAGGCCCGCCGGCTCTACCTGGACCAGGCGTGCGGCGAGGCGCCGGACGTACGCGCGCGGGTCGAGGCGTTGCTCCGCGTCCACGACGGGGACAGTACCTTTCTTGAGTCGCCTCCCCTGGAGTTCCGGGCCGATGTCGCACCGCCGACCGACGAGGCCCCCGGCACAATCATCGGATCGTACACGCTGCTGCGGCAACTCGGCGAAGGCGGCATGGGCGTCGTCTTCCTGGCCGAGCAGTCGCAGCCAGTCCGCCGGCAGGTCGCCCTCAAGATCACCCGGCCCGGCATGGACTCGTGGCAGGTGCTCGCCCGGTTCGAGGCGGAGCGGCAGGCGCTGGCCCGGATGGACCACCCGAACATCGCCAAGGTGCTCGACGCCGGCACCACCCGCACGGGCCGTCCCTACTTCGTCATGGAGTTGGTCCAGGGGGTGCCGATCACCCGCTACTGCGACGAGCAGCGGCTGACGGTCCGCCAACGGCTGGACCTGTTCGTGGCCGTCTGCCAGGGGGTGCAGCACGCCCACCAAAAGGGGGTGGTCCACCGCGACCTCAAACCGTCCAACGTGCTGGTCCCGCTCTACGACGGCAAGCCGGTGCCCAAGATCATCGACTTCGGGCTGGCGAAGGCGACCGGGCGGAAGCTGACCGACAGTACGCTCGTCACCCAGTTGGGCCTCGTCATCGGCACGCCGGAGTTCATGAGCCCGGAGCAGGCGGAGCCGAGCCAGCTCGACATCGACACTCGCAGCGACGTGTACTCGCTCGGCGTGCTGCTGTACGAGCTGCTGACTGGCACGACGCCGATCCGTCGCGACGACGTGAGGGACGCGGACCTGCTGGAGTTCCTGCGGATGGTCCGCGAGGACGAGCCGCCCCGGCCCAGCGCGCGCCTCAACTCGATCCCGGAGCTGCCGGCGGTCGCCGCCAACCGCGGGCTGGAGCCGCGGAGGCTGGTCGGACTGGTGCGCGGCGACCTGGACTGGATCGCGATGAAGTGCCTGGAGAAGGACCGCGGCCGGCGCTACGAGACGGCCGACGCGCTGGCCCGGGACGTCGAGCGGCACCTGCGCGACGAGCCGGTCGAGGCGTCCCCGCCCGGGGCCGGCTACCGGCTGCGGAAGTTCGCCCGCCGGCACCGGACGGCCCTGGCCACGGCGGCGGCGTTCGGGCTGCTCCTGCTCGCGGGCGTGGCAGTGAGCACCTGGCAGGCGGTGCGGGCGACGGCCGCCGAGAAGACGGCCCTGGCCGAAGGCGAGAAGCAGCGGACGGCCAGCCGGCAGGCCCGGCAGGCGCTGAACACGCTGACCGACGAGACGGTCGAGCGGCTGATGGCGCGCCAGGATCGGGTGACGGAACAGGACCGGGCGTTCCTCCGCCAAGTGTTGGCCCTGCACCAGGAGTTCGCCGGCGCCCAGGGGGACAGTCCCGAGACCCGCGCGGGCATCGCCGCCGCCCAGTACCGGGTCGGCCTGATCCGCCGCAAGCTCGGCGAAAGTCTGGAGGCGGAAGGGGCGTACCGCGCCGCGATCGACCTTCAACAGAAACTGGCGAGCGACTTCCCCGACGGACCCGAGTACCGACACGACCTGGCGAAGAGCCACACCGGCCTGGGCAACCTGCTCGGCGACACGGGCCGACCCCGCGAGGCGGAGGGCGAGTACCGCGCCGCGAACGACCTCCTGCGGAAGCTGTACGACGACTTCCCGGACGTGCCCGAACACCGCCGCGACTTGGCCGCGAGCCTCACCAACCTCGGCGTCTGCCTGACCACCACGGCCCGGCCCCGGGAGGCGGAGGAGGCGTACCGCGCCGCCGTGGACGTCATGCGGAAGCTCGTCGCTGACCCGCACGCCCCCGCCGACAGTCGCAGCCTGCTGGCCTCCGGCTACGGGAACCTGGGCAACCTGCTGTTCGCCACCAACCGGCCCAAGGAGGCGGAGGAGTGCCACCGCGCCGGGCGGGACCTCTTCGAGAAGCTCGCCGGCGAGTTCCCCCACCAGCCCGACTACCGCCGCGACCTGGCCCGCAGCCACAACAACCTCGGCGCCGTGCTGGCTGAGACAGGGCGGCCGAAGGCGGCGGCCGAGGCGTTCCGCGCCGCCGCCGCGATCCAGCGCCAACTCGCCGCCGAGTACCCGACCCGGCCGGAGTACCGCCACTACCTGGGCCAGAGCTATTTCAACCTGGGCGAACTGCTGAGTGACATCGCCCCGCCTCAGCAGGTCGAGGAGTCATACCGGGAGGCACGAGACGTCTTCGCCCGACTCGCCGACGACTACCCCGGCGTGCCCGACTACCAGAACGGTCTGGCCTCCGCGCTGGGGAGACTTGCGCTTCTGAAAGAGAAGGACCCCACGGCCGCGCGACGGCTTTTGGACGAGGCGCGTCCTCACCACCAGACCGCCCTGCGGGCCGCACCGAAGAACCCGACCTACCGTCAGGCGTATCATATTCACCTGGCCACCTCGGCCGAGTTGTGCGTCCGCGTCGGCGATCACCGGAAGGCTGTGGACGCCGCCGACGAACTGGCCCATCTCGATTACGAACCGGCCGAGAGCGCCTACTACGCCGCCCGCCTGGTCTGCCAGTGCGTGCCCCTGACGGAGAAAGATGACAAGTTGACCGAGGTAAAGCGCAAGGAACAGGCCGCGGCCTACGCCGACCGGGCGATGGCCCTGTTGCGCACGGCCGTGCTGCACGGCTTCAAGGACGGCGGTCGGTTGACGAAGGACCGCGAATTCGCCCCCCTCCGAACCCGCAACGACTTCCGGGAGTTGCTCCGGGAACTCGACGCCGCACCCGAACGGCGATGACGCCACCTCCCTCGCCCATCTCCGAGAAAATGTCGGAATCCGTTGGGGAATCGGCCCGTGGATTTCGCACGGTCTAACGGGTAAGGATACGGGGGCAACCCGAGCGACCAGCCGGCCCGTGCCGTCGTTCGGCCGCCTCCGTTCGATCGTGTGAGTTCTTTACTTGAACCGCTGTTCCGACAACCAGGTGTTTTGTGACACGCTCTGCACGCAAGGAATCGCTGCCCCGTTCGGCCCGTCTCCCGCTGCGGCTGGAGTCTCTGGAGGACCGGACAACCCCGGCCACGTTCACGGTCACGAACCTGAGCGACGCCGGGGCCGGCAGTCTGCGGAACGCGATCGACCTGGCGAACATCACCACCGGCGCGGACGTGATCGACTTCGCGCCGGCAATCCGGGGCGAGACGGTCAAGTTGACGACGTTCTTCAACCCCCCGAATAGCGCGACGGTGCTGGGCGCGACCTTCAACCCCGCCGGGCCGACCGGGTTGATCGTCTTCGACGACGTCACCATCCAGGGGACGGGCGAGACGATCACCCGCACCGCGTCGGAGTCCTTCCGGCTCTTCCAGGTGGCCAACACCGGCAAGCTGACGCTTCAGAACCTGACCCTCACCAACGGCCACGCCATCGGCGGGATGGGCGACTCCGGCGGCGGCGGAGCGGCCGGGCTGGGCGGGGCGATCTACAACCAGGGGTCGCTGACCATCACCGGTTGCTTCCTCTCCGGGAACACGGCGGAAGGCAACTCCGGTCTCGACTCCATCGCGCCGACCGTCACTGGGCGCGGCGGCGGTGGGCTGGGCGGCGGGCTGGCGGGCGTCAACGGCGGGGGTCCGAACGGCGGCCTGGCCGTCGGCCCCGGCTCGCCCCGCGCCGTCGGGTTCGGCGGCGGCGGCCACGGCGGGAACTTCGGCGTGGGCAACGAGCCTGAGAGCGGCGGCTTCGGCGGCGGTGGGGGTGGCGGATTCGCCGGGTTCGACGGCGGCGGAAACGGCGGGTTCGGCGGCGGCGGCGGGGCCGGGCTGGCCGCGGCCGCCGGCAAGGGGTTCGGCGGGTTCGGCGGCGGCAACGGCAGCGCCAGCCCGATCGGCAACGGCGGCGGCGGGGCGGGGATGGGCGGCGCCGTCTTCAATCAAGGTGGGACCGTCACCATCGCCAACTCGACCCTCCTCGATAACACCGCTGTCGGCGGCATCGGCGACGGCGACAGCCAGCAGGGGGGCGGGTTCGGCGGCGGCGTGTTCAACCTGAACGGTAGCCTCACCCTGACCAACGCCACCTTCTCCAACAACCGCGTCTCCAACGGGGTCTTCGGGGCCAAGAACGTCGCCGAGGGCGGCGCCGTGTACAACCTGTCGCTGAACGTCGGGACCGTGACCCCGACCCAGACCGCGACCGTCACCGTCGCCAACACCATCCTCGCCGACTCGCGGGTCGGGCTGGGCAGCACCGACCGCACGCCAGACGTGGTGAACAACCAGGTGAACGGGACCGCGACCATCATCGCCACCGGGCCGAACCTCATCACGGCGGCGGTAGTGAACACCGGCGGGGCCGTGTCCGGGACGCCGTTCACGGTCGCCTTCCCGAATTACGACCTGCTGAACACCGACGACGGCGGGCTGACGAAGACGCTGTCCCTGAACGCGGGCAGCCCGGCGATCGACGCCGGCAGCAACGCCGCCGCGACCGGCCTGGCCACCGACCAGCGCGGACCGGGGTTCGTCCGCATCTCGAACGGCGTCGTGGACATCGGGGCGTTCGAGGTCCAGGTGCCGGTCGTCGTGGACCCCGCGACCCTGCCGAACGGCGTGCAGGGCATCGCTTATAGCCAGACGCTGACCGTGTCGGGTCCGGTCGGCCCGTTCACGTTCACCGTGACGGCGGGGACGCCGCCGCCGGGGATCACCCTGTCGAATACCGGGACACTCAGCGGCACGCCGACGCAGGCCGGGACGTTCGCGTTCAGCGTGACTGCGACCAACGCGACCGCGGAGGCCGGCAGCCGGGCGTACACCCTGACTATCGGCCCGCCCCCGCCCGCGCAGCCGGCGGCGGTCGGCGGTCTGCTCGACGGCACCGCCCGGCGGCTGAACCCGGCCGGCGGGAAGTACCAACTCGGGGACACGCTTAACTTCTTCCCCGGGTTGGGAGTCAACGTGCGGGTGGCAACTGCCGACGTGACCGGCGACGGCGTGCCGGATTACGTCGGCGGCACCGGCCCGGGGTCTGTTACGCGGGTGGCGGTCCGCGACGGCGCGACCGGTACGGAGGTCGTCTCCTGGCAGCCGTTCGAGTCGGCGTTCACTGGCGGGGTGTTCGTCGCCGCCCAGGACATGGACGGCGACGGCAAGGCGGAGGTCGTCGTCAGCCCCGACCAGGGCGGCGGCCCGGTGGCGGCGGTGTTCGCCGGGGCGATGCTCGCCGCGGGCACCGGCGGGGACGCCGCCCAGATCGTGCGCTACTTCGGCATCGACGACCCGGGGTTCCGCGGCGGGGCGCGGCCGGCGCTGGGGGACGTGACCGGCGACGGCAAGGCGGACCTGATCGTGTCGGCCGGGTTCCTGGGCGGGCCGCGGATCACCATCTGGGACGGGGCGTCGGTCCTGGCCGGCACGCCGGCCCAGCGGCTGAACTTCTTCGCGTTCGAGAACACGCTGCGAAACGGGGCGTTCGTCGCGGCCGGGGACGTAACCGGCGACGGGGTAGCTGATGTCGCCTTCGGTGGCGGTCCAGGTGGCGCGCCGCGGGTGCGGCTGTTCGACGGCAAGGCGCTACTCGCCGCGGGATCGTTCACGAACCTGGACGAGGTCGGGACGGCGCAGAAGGCGAACTTCTTCGCCGGGGACAGTTCCTTACGCGGCGGGGTCCGGCTGGCGCTGCTGGACGCCGACGGGGGCGGACGCGCGGACCTGATCACAGGCAGCGGCGAGGGCGAGCCGTCCCGGGTGCGGGTCTACCTGTCCGGCAACTTGCTGGCCAACGCGAACCCGACCGCCGACCAGGACCTCGACCCATTCGCCGGCGCCGTACTCGCCGGCGGGGTGTTCGTCGGATAGAGTGCGTTTCCCGGTGGTGTGGCGGTAGTGTAGTAGGCACACTCCGTGTGCCGTCTGCCGAAGAACGGCACACGGAGTGTGCCTACTACACTCAAGGCCCGCTACAACACCCCGAATCGTTCTCTTGGCTGACGGCCCGATCCACTTCCGACAGGACGTGCACATGGCTGGGGTCGCGGACGTATTAGTGGCGGAGTTCGGCGACCTGTCGGTGGCCGAGGCCGTCCAGCTCGGGGTGCGGCTCACCGTCGCCGGGGTGATTGGCGGGCTGCTCGGTTGGCAGCGGGAGCTAGCCGGCAAGGCCGCCGGGTTCCGCACGCACATCCTCGTGTCAGTCGGGACCGCGGCGATGGTCGCGGTCCCGTCTCAGTCCGGGGCCGGGCCGGACGCCATCAGCCGGGTGATGCAGGGGTTGATAACAGGGATCGGGTTCCTCGGTGCGGGGTGCATCCTCAAGCCGGACGGGGAAGGCACCGTCCGCGGTTTGACTACGGCCGCGGGTATCTGGCTGACCGCGGCCGTCGGCATCGCCGCCGGCATGGGCCGGGAACTCTCCGCGTTGCTGATCGGCGGGCTGGGCTGGTTCATCCTGTCGGTCCTCGGCCGCTGGGAGGCGCGGATGACCAGCCCGGACAAGTAAGAATCGCCCGTCGTCACTTCAGCTGGTCGAGCGCCTTCTTCGCGCCGTCGTGACCTTGCTCCGCGGCCTTGCGATACCACTCCCTGGCGGCCTGTCGGTCCTCCGGCACACCCAGGCCGCGTTGGGAGAGCTGGCCTAATCGGAACTGGGCTCCGGCGTCCCCTGCATCAGCCGCCCGGCGATACCCCGCGGCCGCCTTTGAGTACCACCGCTTCGCCACCTCCCCGTTCATCGGGACGCCGCGCCCCTGAGTGTAGAGCAGTCCGAGCGCCAGCTGGGAGTGCGGCAGTTCCATCTCCGCGGCTCGGGTGTACCACCGGGCCGCCTGCGCCAGGTCCGTTTCAACGCCGACGCCCCGCTGATAGGCATCGCCGAGGTTGTACTGGGCGACGGGGAAGGACTTCTCCGCGGCCTTGCTGTAGAGTCGAGCCGCCTCCTTCTGATCCTGGGTCACGCCCAGCCCGTCCGCGTAGCACCCAGCCAACCGGTTGGCGGCGACGGGATCGCCGCGCTCCGCCGCGCGGGTAAACCAGTGGATCGCTTCCGCGTCGTCTTGCTTCACGCCGCGGCCTTCGGAAATCATCGCCCCGAGCAGCACTTCCGCGTCGGGGTCGCCAGCCTCGGCCAGTCGCCGCACGTCGGAGGTGACATCCCGGAGTCTGGCCAGTCCCTTCGCCTCGTCGCGCGGCATACCCCATCCTTCACACTGGAGACGGCCGAGCGCACCGGCCGCGAGGACGTGCCCACGGTCGGCCGCGGCCGCGTACCAGCGGACCGCCTCGACCGGATCATAGGAGACGCCGACCGCGTAATCGTAGGCCCGGCCGAGCCGGAACTGCGCGTCCGCATGGCCGGCTTGCGCCGCCAGACCGAACAGCTTCACCGCCTCCGCGGGGTTGTGGACCTCGGAGACGCGGGAGAAGTGAATGAGACCCAGGGCGTAGCGGTCCTCCGCATCCCCCTCGGCGGCACCGCGACTCAGCGCCGGCAGCGCCTTGGCGAACCAGGCGCGGGCCTCGGCGGTCTGTTCCGCCTTCTCGCCCTGTCGCGCAATCAGATCGCCCAGAACGGCCTGGGCCGGCGCGTGGCCCTGCTCGGCGGACTGATGTAGCCGGGCAACCGCCTGCGTCCGGTCCGGCGTGACGCCGGCACCGCCGTAGAGCAGCAGCAGCGCGGAGCGGTACTGCGCCGCCGGGTGGCCCGCATCGGCCGCGACGCGGAACAGGTCGGCCGCCTTCCGGGGGTCCGCCGCGAAGAGCCGGACCGCGTCCTGGTATTGCCGGTCGGCCAGCAGCCGGGGTGTCATCTCGCGCGGCGGACCGATCACCTCCACGACCGGCGGCGGGGTTATGGTCCGATCGTCGTCTTCATGCGGCGTGATCGGTGGAGGCGGTGGCGGTGGGACTTGATCCCCACGCCAATAAAGCGTGAGGAGCAGTATCACGCCTGCGGCCACGACCACGAC
>DASSAT010000384.1:0-6747 GCA_035699305.1 Fimbriiglobus sp.
GGCAACGCCCTGGGTCCGACGGACAACAACGTACCCAGCCTGAAAGGCTGGGACAGGAGGCCGGCGGATCGTGTCCCAGCCTTTCAGGCTGGAAAACCCGCCGCCCGCAAACCCAAGGCGTTGCCCTGGGCTGAGAACTCCCAGCCCTTCGGGCTGAAGACCGAGCCGTCACTACATGAGCATTTCAACAGAGCATCGCTAGGGGAGAGGGGAGTAAGAAATCAATACAAGCTGGTATCAGTCGGCCGCGGGGTCGTCGCTGGGGGCCAGGGCGGCGATCAACTCCCGCGGGTCGGCCGGCTTGGTGAACCAGCGGTCGAAGCCGGCCTCGGCCGCCCGCCGCTCGAACTCCGCCCCGGTGACGGCCGTGACCGCCACCAGCCGCGGCCGGCCGAGCAGCGCCCGGAGCCGGTGAGCCAGCTCGTAGCCGTCCATCCCCGGCATGGAGATGTCGAGCAGGCAGACTTCTGGGCGGAACGCGGCGGCCTCGGCTAGCGCCGACGGCCCGTCGAAGCAGGCGCGGGTGTCGTACCCGACCACGCTCAACAGGAACGCTAACGAGGAAGCGGCGTCCCGGTTGTCATCGACGCACAGCACCCGGCCCGTGGTCACGGTCGGCATCGGATTGGCTCTTGAGAAAGAAGCCAGGGAATCTGCAATCGACGTGCCGGCCGGCGGGGCCGTGCCGGGTGTGGGGAAAGTGCGTGCAGAGTGAGCGTGAGAGATCGTGTGGAGTTCCGCCGGGCAGTCGGTTGCCCACCGTCGCGCGAACAGCGTCACATCTCCCTGGGACCGCGGCCGTCCCGGCCGCTCTTGCTTCCCCCGTCGGGAAGTCGGGATGGCCGCTCAAGCCCCTGGTACGTTCAGCAAGAGCGGCCGAGACGGCCGCGCTCCCAGGGTCAGACCCGCACGGTCCGCAGCCGCAGGGCGTTGGCGATCACCGAGACGGAGCTGAGGCTCATCGCCGCGGCGGCGATCATCGGGCTGAGCAGTAGCCCGAACACCGGGTACAGCACCCCCGCCGCAATCGGCACCCCGGCCAGATTGTACACGAACGCGAACACCAGGTTCTGCCGGATGTTCCGCATGGTCGCCCCGCTCAGCCGTTGGGCGCGGGCGATGCCGCGCAGGTCGCCCTTCACGAGCGTCACCCCGGCCGACTCCATCGCCACGTCGGTGCCGGTGCCCATCGCAATACCAACGTCGGCGGCGGCCAGCGCCGGGGCGTCGTTGATGCCGTCGCCGGCCATCGCCACCACCCGCCCCTCGGCCTGTAGGTCACGGACCGCCTGCACCTTCTGCTCGGGCAGCACCTCCGCGATTACCCGGTCGATGCCGAGCTTCTTGGCGACCGTCTCGGCCGTGGTTCGGCTATCGCCGGTGAGCATGACGATCCGCACGCCGGCCTCGTGGAGTAGGCGGACCGCTTCCGGTGTGGTCGCCTTGATCGGGTCGGCGACGCCAAGCAGCCCGGCGGGCTGACCGTCCACGGCCACGAACATGACCGTCTGTCCGTCTCGGCGCAGTTCCTCGGCGCGGTCCGGGAGGTTGCCGAGCTGGACCCTCTCGGCCTCCATCATCGCCCGGTTGCCCAGCGCGACCGCCTGGCCGTTGGCCCGGCCGCGGACACCCTTGCCGGAGACGGACTCGAACCCCTCGACCTTCGCCGGGGTGACGACCCGGTCGCGGGCGCCCGCGATGATTGCTGCGGCCAGCGGGTGCTCGCTCCCCTGTTCCAGTCCCGCCGCGAGTTGCAGGAGTTCCGCCTCCGGCACCCCGCGGGCCTCGACGGTGACGAGCTTCGGCTTGCCCTCGGTGAGCGTGCCGGTCTTGTCCACGACGACGGTATCGACCTTCTCCATCCGCTCCAGCGCGTCGGCGGACCGGATCAGCACCCCCTCGGTGGCCCCGCGGCCGACGCCGACCATCACTGACATGGGCGTGGCCAGCCCCAGGGCGCACGGGCAGGCGATGATGAGCACCGCGACCGCGTTCACCAGCGCGTAAGCCAGTGCCGGCGCCGGGCCGAACACCGCCCAGACGACGAACGTCAGGACCGCGACGACCACGACCGCCGGCACGAACCACGACGCCACCACGTCGGCCAATCGCTGAACCGGGGCGCGGCTCCGCTGCGCCTCGCCGACGAGGTGGATGATCCGGGCCAGCACTGTCTCGCTGCCGACCTTCGTCGTGGTCATCACGAAGCTGCCAGTCGTGTTGACGGTGCCGCCGATCACCGGGTCGCCCGGCTGCTTCATCACCGGCACCGGCTCGCCGGTCAGCATCGACTCGTCCACCGGGCTGCTGCCGTCCGCGACGGTGCCGTCCACCGGCACCTTCTCACCCGGCCGGACGCGTAACTTGTCGCCGGGATGAACGTGCGCCAGGGGGATGTCCTCCTCGCTGCCGTCGGGCGTCACGCGGCGGGCGGTGGCTGGGGAGAGGCCGAGCAGCGCGCGGATGGCCGACCCGGTGTTCCGTCGAGCGCGGAGTTCGAGCACCTGGCCCAGCAGGACCAGCGTCACGATCACCGCGGCGGCCTCGAAGTAGACCGGGACGACGCCGTGCGCGTCGCGGAACCCGGCGGGGAAGAGTTCCGGCGCGACGGTGGCGACGGCGCTGTAGCCCCAGGCGGCGGCGGTGCCGAGGCCGATCAGGGTGAACATGTTGGCGGTGCCGTGCCGCAACGCCTGCACCGCCCGGACGAAGAACGGCCACCCGCCCCACAGCACCACCGGGGTTGCCAGCACCAACTCGATCCACTTCCCGGTACTCCCCATCAGCCAGTGCGGCAAGCGGACGCCGGGGACCATCGGCAGCATCGCCAGCAGGAACACCGGCAGCGTCAGCGCCGCGGACACCCAGAACCGCCGCGTCATGTCGCGCAGTTCGGGGTCGTCCGCGTCGCCGGCCTGCGGGGTCATCGGCTCCAGCGCCATGCCGCACTTCGGACAGGTGCCGGGGCCGTCCCGGATGATCTCCGGGTGCATCGGGCAGGTGTACTTCACCCCCGGCGCCGGGGGCGCCGTGGGTGAAGTGGTTTCGCCGTGGCAGCAGGCGTGCCCTTCCGGCTCGGCCTTCGGGCCGGTGTAGCGGGCCGGGTCGGCGCAGAACTTCTCCACGCAATGCCGGCTGCAAAAGTGGTACGTCGTTCCGTCGTGCGTGACGGAACCGGCCGCGGTCGCCGGGTCCACGGTCATGCCGCAGGCGGGGTCGATCGCGGTCGGTGCGGTGTCGATCTGGTTCAGGCCGATCGGGTGGTCGTGGTCGTGTGCCATCTTCAGTCCTCCGACCCGGTGCAGCCCTGCATTTCGCTTGCCGAGCAGTGGGCTACTTCTCCGCCACGCGCAGCGGCACCAGCTCGGCCGGCTTGCCGTTCAGGTGGTCGGCCTGCCAGGCGTCGTCCCACGGGGCGTCGATGCGGGTCGCGTGCTCGGGCGCCGGCGGCTCGTACACCTTGCGGCCGAAGGCACGGAACACCGCCGGGGTGACGATCTGGTCCATCAGCGTCGAGGTGATTAGCCCGCCGATCACTACGACCGCCAGCGGGTGCAGGATTTCCTTGCCCGGCTCCCCGGCCCCCAACGCCAGCGGGATCAGTCCGATGACGGCCACCGATGCGGTCATTAGCACCGGGGCCAACCGCTCCAGGCTGCCGCGGACGATCATCGCGTCGGTGAACGTCTCCCCCTCGTGCCGCATCAGTTGGATGTAATGCGAGATCATCAGGATTCCGTTGCGGCTGACGATGCCGATCAGGGTGATGAACCCGACCCAGTGGGCGACGGAGAGAGTCGTCTGCGACGCCCAGACTTGCGGCCACGTCCACCACGCGGCGGCGTGCAGGGCGTCCCAGGTCGGCGGGTTGAGGAGCATCAGCGCCGCCACCGCACCGACCGCGGCCAGCGGGATGTTGACCAGCAGCACCATCAGCCCCGCCCGCCACGACCCGAGGCACTTCCACAGCAGCAGGAAGACGCCGAGCACGGCCACCGCGCCGAACACCCAGAGCCGGGACGTCGCCTGTTGCTGGGCCTCGAACTGGCCGCCCACCTCGACATGGTAGCCGCCGGGGAGTTCGTGCAACCGCTGTTCGACAGGACGAATGGCGGTCTGGATGTCGGCGACGACGCTGCCCAGGTCGCGGCCCTGGACGTTGCAGGCGACGACGATCCGCCGCTCGATGTGCTCGTGGTTGAGCGTGTTCGGCCCGGTCGTCTCCAGCACGTCCGCGACCTGCGACAGCGCCACCTTCCGGCCGGACGGGGTGTCGAGGATCGTCTGGCCAATGGCCGCGGGGTTGTTGCGGTTGGCCTCGTCGTACCAGACGACGAGTTGGAAGTACTTCTCCCGGTCGAGCACCAGCGATACCTCGCGGCCCTTGTACGCCGTCTCCAGCAGTTGCGCCACGTCGCCGGGGGCGAGGCCGTACCGGGCCGCCTCCGCCCGCTTGACCTGGAGGCGGATTTGAGGAATTTCGACCTGCGACTCGACGTACAGGTCCACGACGCCCGGCACCTCGGACATCTCGTGTTCGATGTCGTGGGCGGCCTCCCGCAGCGTCCGCAGGTCGCGGCCGAACACCTTCACGGCGATCTGCGACCGGACGCCGGAGATGACGTGTTCCAGCCGGTGGCTGATCGGCTGGCCGACATCTACCTGGGTGTTCGGGAAGACGGCGAGGGCGTCGCGGACCGCGGCCATCACCTCCCCGTGCGGCCGGCCGTGCTCCACCTTGCCGTAATTGTGTAGTCCGGGGATAGCACGCAGGATGGCGTAACCGAACCCCGGCTTCGGCGTCTCGTGCGGGACGAGCTGCACCTCCAGGTCCGACGAATTCACCCCCTCGGCGTGCTCGTCCATCTCGGCCCGGCCGGTCCGCCGGGAGACGGACGTCACCTCGGGGATCTTCAGCAGCATCTCCCCGGCCCGGTCGGCGACGCGGATACTCTCCTGCAAGCTGGTGCCGGGTTCGAGCCGGACGTTGATCGTCAGCATCCCCTCGTTGAACGGCGGCAGGAACTCCGATCCCATCCAGCCGACCATCGCCTGCGACCCGACGGCGACGACCGCGGAGGCGGCGATCACCGTCCACCGATGGCGCAGCGCCCACCGGACCAGCTTGGCGTCGAGCCACTTCAGGCCACGGAGCAGCAGCGGGTCCTTTGGTCGCTCCAGGAACCGTGCCCGCGGCAAAAGCAGCGACGAGAGCGCCGGGGTGACGGTCAGCGACACGACCAGCGAGCAGGCCAGCGATAGCAGGTAGGCCAGCCCGAGCGGGGCGAACATCCGCCCTTCGAGGCCGGACAGCGCGAACAGCGGCACCACGACCAGGCAGACGATCAGCGTGGCGTAGACGACCGAGTTGCGGACCTCGGCGGAGGCGAGGTAGATCACCCGCAGGGCCGGTAGCGGGTCGGGCTTCAATCGGTTTTCCTTCAGCCGGCGGAAGATGTTTTCTACGTCCACGATGGCGTCGTCCACCAACTCGCCGACCGCGACGGCGATGCCGCCGAGGGTCATGGTGTTCACCGTCACGCCGAACGCCCGGAAGACCAGCAGCGTGGCGACGATCGACAGCGGGATGGCGGTCAGGGTGATGACGCTGGTGCGGACGTTGGCCAGGAACAGGAACAGCACCAGGAAGACCCAGATCGTGCCGTCGCG
Organism: Fimbriiglobus sp.; assembly: GCA_035699305.1. GTDB lineage: Bacteria > Planctomycetota > Planctomycetia > Gemmatales > Gemmataceae > DASSAT01. Next base: position 5,671 of record DASSAT010000384.1, read on the forward strand.
GATCGCCTCGACGACGTTGTCCACGGCGGTGCGGATGAAGTCCGCCTGCCGGAAGACTTGCCGGTCGATGACGACGCCGGGCGGTAGCTCACTCTGGAGCTGGTCGAGCGCCTGGTCGATCCGCGGGTCGAGGTCGAGGGTGTTGGCGTTCGGCTGCTTCTGCACGGACACAATGACGGCCGGGCCGCCGACCGTCTTGCCGTCCCGGCGGATGCGGACGCCGCCGTCGCCGCGGCGGACCGGACCGGCGAACTTGACGTCGGCGACTTCCGCGATGGTGACGGCGCGGTCCCCTCGCCAGACGACCGGCGTCCGGGCGATCTCCTCCAGGGTCAGGCTCTGGCCGCTGATGCGGATGAGCGACTCGCGGCCGTGCCGCTCGGTGAGGCCGCCGCCGGTGAGGACGTTGGCCTTCGCGGCCGCGTCCACGAGCTGTTGCAGGGTGACGTTGTGGGCGGCCAGCCGGTCCGGGGAAGTGACGACCTGGTACTGCTTGAGCACCCCGCCCAGGACCGCGACCTGCGACACCCCGTCCACGGCCAGCAGCCGGTTGCGGATGGTGAACTCGGCGAGGGTGCGGGCCTCCATCGCGTTCTTGAGGCGCTCCTCCTCGGTCTTCGCCTCGCCAGTGTGGTGGACGCCCAGCAGCACGATCTCGCCCATGATCGACGAGATCGGCGCCAGCACCGGGTCCAGCCCGGCCGGCAATCGTTCGCGGGCGAGTTGCAGCTTCTCGGCGACGATCTGCCGGTCGAGGTAGACGTCGGTGCCCCAGTCGAACTCGACCCAGACGATGGACAGTCCGATGCCGGACGCCGACCGGACCCGCTTCACCCCGGTGGCGCCGTTGACGAGCGATTCGATCGGCCGGGTGACGAGGACTTCAACCTCCTCCGGGGCGAGGCCCGGGGCCTCGGTCATGACGGTGACGGTCGGCCGGTTCAGGTCTGGGAACACGTCCACCGGTGTGGACCGGAGCTGCGACAGCCCGGCCACGACCAGCGCCAGGGCGGCGAGCAGCACCACCCAGCGGTTCTTCAGCGAGAACGCGATGACGTGGTTAAGCACCGGTGGACC
>DASSAT010000385.1:0-22859 GCA_035699305.1 Fimbriiglobus sp.
GCGCTGAAATCCGCGTCATCCGCGTGCCATCGCTTAAAAAAAGCACACCGGACGGCCCCCGCCCCGAGATCCCTCTCAGGGGCGCGGGCCGTCCGGCGGGCGGCCGGGGGGGAGGGGGTGTCCCCCGTACCGCCAACGGGAAGACCGACGGGGGATCATCAGTCTTCCCGCTTGGACTCGGCGACGGAACGGATCTTCTCGCCCAAGAGGGCGACGTCGAACGGCTTCTTGAACACGTCGTCGAACCCGTACTCCTTGAGCTTCTCCGGCTCGGCCTCGTCCTCGCCGGCCAGGCCGATGATTAGCGTCGCGGTGTACGATTCGTTCTTGCGCAGGTTGGCGGTGATCTGGATCGACTCGCTGCGGCCCAGGCCCAGGTCGATGACGATCGTGTCCGGGTGGAAGCTCTGGGCCAGGGTGCCGGCCTCGAACCCGCTCTGGGCCAGCTCGAACTTGAAGTCGTCGGTCTCGGGCAACAGTTCCTTGACGCGGTCGTCGAACAGCTTCTCGGTGCCGATCAGGAGCACCTTGAACCATTCCTCCTCCTCCAACTCCCCCAACGGCATCCCGTGTTCCTTGAGGAACCGGATGAGCTGCTCGCGGGGGATGCGCCGGTCCTGGCTGCCGGGGATGCGGTAGCCCTTGAGCCGGCCGGAGTCGAACCACTTCGACACCGTCCGGGGGGCGACCTTGCAAATCTTGGCGACCTGGCCGGTGGTGAACACCTTTTTCATCGGCGGCACTCCATTACCAACATCCGTGGTGCCCCGGCGGTCAGTCTGTCCGAGTCTCGGGCCGCCGGTCCCGTGGGGGCGGGGCGGGCGGCCGGGAGGGCCGGGCAAGCGGCGCGGGGCCGGGGGCTGGGGGTTTCGGCTGAGCCGGGCGCGGGTGCCTCGGGGGTTATCGGGTTCGGCCGGCCGGGCGGGCCGCCGGGCGGTGGCAATCCACGGCTGCGACGCAGGTTTATTCGGCAGGACCGACCCCGCAATGTGAATCATTCAGACAAGCTGAGTGGTTCACGGCCGGTCCGAGCAGCCTGGGCCACCGGGGCAAGCTCGCGGGGTCCGGCGACCGGCATCTCCCGAGGCATCCGCGGTTTCAGCACCAATCATCGCCCGACGCACGAGTGCTCCTTCACGGCGAAGTGATGCACGGGGCGCGACCCGACCACACCGAGTGTCGGTGGGACCGGACGGGCCGGTTGTGCCGGCGCTGCTCGCGCGCCCGGCCCATTCTAGGCTCGGCAACAAGTGTCCGGCGAACCCCTGGGACCGTGGCCGTCCCGGCCGCTCTTGCTAGACGTTTCGGGGCCATCAACTGTCGTCACAGTTCCTTGACCGAGGGAGCAAGAGTGGCCGGGACGGCCGCGGTCCCGGGGACCGCTACGCGACTGGAGAGGTGAGCCGCTTGAAGTAGACGATCAGGTCGTCGCCCTCGGCGTAATAGTCCGGGATGTGCGCGATGACCCGGTAGCCGTGCTTGAGATAGAACCGGTGGGTCGGCTCGTAACGCGGCAGCGAACTCGTCTCGATTAACAACTGCCGGCCGTCCTCCTGCTGGACGGACTGCTCGACCAACTCCAGCAACCGCGTCCCGAGGCCGCGGCCCTGCCGGGCCTTGGCGACGATGATCCACCACAGGTCCCACGTCCCCCCGTCGGTCAGGTCCGCCGGGGCGTAGTACACGAACCCGGTGATGGCGCCGTCCTCCTCCCAGGTGGACGCGAGGTGGTAGTTGTCCTTCTCGTGGTCGTGGTAGTCCTCCAGCACCTCGCCAAACCCCTCGACCTCATGGGGCGGGAACACCCCGGTCGCCTCGGCCAGGGCCAGCAGGGCGGGCGTGTCGTCCGGAGTGGTCGGGCGGAGCATGGTCGGCACCCTGCCAACGCAACAGGTGGAATGGCGGCCTGAGGCCGGCCGGAGCCGTTATACTCTGACACTGGGCGGCCGAGCTGTCCCGGGATTCTATTCGCCGGGACCGGCAGTCCCCACCGGGCGGGCGGCACGCCCGGAACCGTGATCCTAGTCGGCGCGGGAACGACGGCTTGCGTGGTCGATCGGAAGCCCGCGGCAGGTAGCCTTCATGCCTAGCTCCCGTTCGGTAAGTCGGGTCGCGGCCGGGGCGGTCGCCGCGGCAGTGGTCGGGGGGCTGGTGTACGTCCGATTCCGTTCGGCGGACGTTCCCGACCCCACCGCCGGCACAGCCGCCGAACCGGACCCGCCCGACCTCCGCGAGACGTTCCCGACCCCGTTCCACAACGTCCGCCCCGGCGTCCGGTACGTCGGTGACGCGGCCTGCGCCTCCTGCCACCCGGACATCGCGGAGACGTTCCACGCCCACCCGATGGGCCAGTCGGCCGAGCTGGTGGGCCGGGTGGTGCCGATCGAGCGGTACGACGTGGCGGCGAAGAACCCATTCACGGCGATGGGGTTCGAGTTCCGGGTCGAGAAGGCCGGCGACCGAGTGACGCACCGGATGTCGGCCCTGACCGCCGGCGGCAATTCACTCCCCGGGTACTCGGTGGGGGTCGATGTGGCGATCGGGTCCGGCACCCGGGGGCGGACGTATCTCAGCATCCGGGATGGGGCCGTGTGGCAGTCCCCGGTGAGTTGGTTCACGAAGGACGCCCGCTGGGACCTGTCCCCGAGCCACGAACTGCTGACCGGCGGCCGGCGGGCGATCACCCCCGGCTGCCTGTTCTGCCACACCGAACGGGTCGATCCCGTCCCGGGGGCCGAGAACCGCTTCCGGGAGCCGCTGTTCCCGGTCCAGGTCTCGATCGGGTGCGAGCGGTGCCACGGCCCGGGAGAGTTGCACGTCGCCGACCGCACGGCCGGCCGGAGCCCGGCCGGCGTCGATTACTCGATCGTCAACCCGAAGCACCTGCCGGCTGATCTCCAGACGGACGTCTGCCGGCAGTGTCACCTTCAGGGGGCCGAGCGGGTCGTCCGCCGGGGGCGGGACCTGCGCGACTACCGGCCCGGGCTGCCGTGGGACCAGTTCGTCACCACGTTCGTCCGCCACCCGGAGGAGTCTGACTACCGCAAGTCGGTCGGCCAGTTCGAGCAGATGGAAACGAGCCGCTGCTTCACCGGCAGCGGGGGTCGTCTCGGCTGCACCTCCTGCCACGACCCGCACGCCAAGCCGGCCCCGGAGGCGGCGGACGGCTTCTACCGCGACCGCTGCCTGAGCTGCCACGAGTCGCGCGGGTGCTCGGCCCCGATGCCGGAACGGCAGGCCCGCCACGATAGCTGCGTCGCCTGCCACATGCCGAAGGCGGACAGCTCGAACATCGCGCACGCGGCGATCACCGACCACCGTGTCCGTCGCCGGCCGGGGGCCGACGACCGCACGCCGGCCCGACAGACAGCCGGTGCCCCGTTCGTCCCGTACCGGCCTGGCCCACACGCCCCGGAGGAGGCCGAGCGGGACCGCGACTGGGCGATCGCGGTCGGGCGCGTGGTCGGCGGCAACCCCGCGGCCCGGTCGCTTGGCCGGCCGGTCGTCGAGCGGCTGACCGCCGCCCTGGCCCGGTGGCCGCGCGACGCGGAGGCGTGGGAGGTGCTCGCCTCGGTGCGGGGGGCCGCCGGGGACGGGCCGGGTGCGGTGGAGGCGGCCCGGTCGGCCGTGGCCGCGGCCCCGGAGTCGGAGTCGGCCCTCAGCCGGCTTGCCCTCGAAGCGACCCAGGCCGGCGACCTGGACGCCGCCCTCCGCGCCGCGGACCGACTCGTCGAGCTGAACCCGACGGCCGTCAACCATCGGCTCACCCGGGCCAACGTCTACATTCGCCGGCGGGACTGGGCGAACGCCGAGGCCGACGCCAAGGCTGTCCTGGCCATCCAGCCGTTGTACTGGAAGGCCCGACTCTTCCAGGCCGTCTGTCGACACCACCGGGGCGACCCGGCCGGGGCGAAGGCCGAGGCGGCGGTCGCGGCCGGGTTGATCCCGTCGGAGTCGGTCCGGGCGGCCTACCTACGATGGTTCCGGGAGCAGACCTGGTGAGGCCCGGGGGGATGCCGTGAAGACGATCATCGAGCCGTTCCGCATCAAGATGGTCGAGCCGATCCGGCTGACCACCCCGGCCGAGCGGGCCGACATCCTCCGTGCCGCCCACTTCAACCCGTTCCTGATCCGGGCGGAGGCCGTCCTCATCGACCTGCTGACGGACAGCGGCACGTCCGCGATGTCGTCGGAGCAGTGGGCGGGGATGATGCGCGGCGACGAGTCCTACGCCGGCGCCCGGAGCTGGTACCGGTTCGAGGAGGTCGTCAAGGACATCACCGGGATGCCGCACGTCCTGCCGACGCACCAGGGCCGGGCGAGCGAGCGCATCCTCTTCGAGCTGCTGGGCGGTCCGGGACTGACCGTGCCGAACAACAGCCACTTCGACACCACCCGGGCCAACGTCGAGCACTCCGGAGCGGCGGCCGTGGACCTGGTGATCGACGAGGCGAAAAAGCCACGGCTGCGGCACCCGTTCAAGGGGAACCTCGACCCGGCGAAACTCGACGCCCTCGTCAAACAGGTCGGGCCGGAGAAGGTGCCGGTGTGCATGGTCACGGTGACGAACAACTCCGGCGGCGGCCAGCCGGTTAGCCTGGAGAACCTGCGGCAGGTCCGCGGGGTGTGCGACCGCTACCGCATCCCGCTGTTCCTGGACGCCTGCCGGTTCGCGGAGAACGCTTATCTCATCAAGGTCCGTGAGCCGGGCCAGGGCCGCCGGCCGGTGAAAGACATCGCCCGGGAGATGTTCGACCTGGCCGACGGGGCGACCATCAGCGCCAAGAAGGACGGGCTGGTCAACATCGGCGGCGTCCTCTTGATGCGCGACGACGCGCTGGCGGCGCGTGCGAACAACCTGCTGATCCTGACCGAGGGGTTCGTCACCTACGGCGGGCTGGCCGGTCGCGACCTGGAGGCGATGGCTCAGGGGTTCCGGGAGGTGCTCGACGAGGACTACCTGCACTACCGGGTGCGGAGCGTCGAGTACCTGGGGGAGGGGCTGCTCCGGGCCGGAGTGCGGATCGTCGAGCCGCCGGGCGGGCACGCCATCTACATCGACGCGGCCGACTTCTGCGAGCACCTCACAGCGGACGAGTTCCCAGGCCAGGCGCTGGTCTGCGAGCTGTATCGCCACGCCGGCATCCGAGGTGTGGAGATCGGCAGCGTCATGTTCGGCACGACCGACCCGGCGACCGGCAGGACCGTCCACCCGCCGATGCAGCTGGTGCGGCTGGCGGTCCCGCGGCGGGTGTACACGCAGAGCCACGTCGATTACGTCATCGAGGCGGTGGCGGAGGTATACGCGAACCGGCAGGCCATCAAGGGGCTGCGGATCGTCGAGGCGCCGGAGGTGCTGCGGCACTTCACCGCGAAGTTCGCGGAGGTGTGACCGGGCCGGCATCACTCGAAGATGTCGGCCACGGAGATTGCCAGTCCGGGCAAGTGCGGCTCGGCGGTCAGTGTATCGCCGACATTGAACAGTTCCGGTTGGCGGTCCGGGCGGTAGACGGTCACTGTTTCGGGGAACGGGTCGATCACCCAGACCAGTTTCACCCCGCACGCCAGGTATTCTTCGACCTTCTCGGCGATTTCCTGGTTCTTGTCGTGGGGCGACAGCACCTCCACAGCCAGGACCGGATGGCCGTCGAGGAACTTCGCCTTCTTCGGCGTGGCTGCCACCAGCTCCGCATCGGCATAAGCCACGTCCACCCCGACGTTGGTTTCCGGGTCTGTGCGGAGGCGGAAATAGACATCCCCGTTGTACACCCTGCCCCGCGGCTTGGGTCGGCCCTGGAGCCAGCTGCCAAGTAGGATCGTCACGGCGGCGGTCGCGCCGGCGTGGTTCGGGTTTCGCTTCGTCATTCGCCGCTCCCGTAACTCACCGCGGATCAGCCACCGCTCCATCTTGGACCCGCCGGGCATGGCGAACAGCTGCTCGCTAGTGATCGGGGGCGTAATCGGGGTCTTGGTCGTGCCCACCTTCGGCCTCCAACCGGGATCGACGACGCGACTCGAACCGGGGCGCAAGTAATCCTACCATAACCTCGGTGAATTCTCACGGTCGAGGACTGCCATGAAAGCCGCACACCTGGAAACGACCGGTGGGCCGGAGGTGATCCGCTACGGCGACTTGCCGACCCCTGCACCCGGCCCGGGCGAGGTCCGGGTGCGGGTCGCCGCCGCCGCCGTCAACCCGATCGACACCTACATCCGGTCCGGCGCGGTGAAGATGGACCTGCCGACCCCGTTCATCCCAGGGTGCGACCTGGCCGGGACGGTGGACGCGGTCGGGCCGGGCGTCACCCGGTTCCAGCCCGGCGACCGGGTCTGGGGGTCGAACCAGGGGTTGCTCGGCCGGCAGGGGACGTTCGCGGAGTACTGCTGCGCCGGCGAGGAGTGGCTTTACCCGCTGCCGGCCGGCGTCGGCGAGAAGGACGCGGCGGCGGTCGCGCTGGTCGGCATCACCGCCCACCTGGGCCTGTTCTGGCGGGCGGGCCTCAAGCCGGGCGAAACGGTCTTCGTCAATGGCGGCTCCGGCGGGGTCGGCGGGGCGGTCGTGCAGATGGCCAAGGCGGTCGGGGCGACCGTCGTGGCCACGGTCGGCAGCAACCCCAAGGCGATGCTCGCCCGCGGCCTCGGGGCCGACCACGTCATCAACTACAAGACCGACGACGTGGCGGCGGCCGTGCAGACCGCCACCGCCGGCAGGGGCGTCAACGTCTGGTACGAGACCCAGTCGCCGACCGACCTGGACCGGACCGTCGCGCTGACCGCCCCGCTCGGTCGGATCGTGGTGATGGCGGGCCGGTCGGCCCGGCCGGAGTTCCCGACCGGTCCGTTCTACGTCAAGGGGCTGACGTTGTCGGGGTTCGCCATGTTCAACGTCCCGGCGGACGAGCAGCGGCAGTCGGCCGAGGAGATCAATCGCTGGCTGGCCGAGGGGAAACTCCGGGCGGTGATCGGCCGGGAGTTCCCCCTGTCCCAGGCGGCGGCGGCACACCGCCTGCAAGAGGACAACACGCTGGGCAAGGCCGGCACGCTCAGCGGCAAGATCGTCGTGCTGCCCGACGAGTGACCGGCAGAAATGGCTTTCGGCACAGCAGTTGCGACGATATAATTGCGGGCAGCCAACAGGTGACAGTCCTCGGGTGTTCTAATTGTTGAGGGGACTGCTCCGTCGGGAAATGGCGGTGCGACCCGGGCGAAGGATTGGACAAGCCCTTGCGTAAGCGTTTCCTCGGCCGGGTGTATAAACTGCTGGTACAGGACGCCTGCCGTTCGGCCGCAACGGATGCGATGGTTCCGTCACCTGCGGCTCACTTTCATTGAGGTCGATCATGTCCCGTTACCTGACCAAGTGGACCGTCGCCGCCGTCGTCGGGGCGGCGGGGTGGGTGGCTTCGGCCGGCCCGGCGAGTGCCCAGTACATGCCCGCATTCGGCGGCGGCTTCCGCACGATGGGGTCGCCCTTCTTCGGGTCGCCGTACAACATGTCGCCCTTCATGTCCTCGCCGTACATGATGATGGGGTCCTACGGGTACTCATTCCGCAACCCGGTCACCGGCGGAATGTTCAACTACCAGTACTCGCCGTATGGGGGGTACAGCGGGTACTCGTTCGTCAACCCGTTCACCGGCCAGGCGACGAGCTACCAGGCTTACATGCCGTACATGATGTCCTACGGGTACGGTGGTGGCGGCCGGTACGGCGGGTCCGCCGCCCCGTACGGCGCCGCCGGCTACAGCGGGGCCACGTCTGGCGGGTACGGTTACTCGTCCAACCCTATCGCCAACCAGCAGCTCCAGCAGCTCCGGGCCGCGTCCTACCGGAACTCGTACCCGAGCGGCGGGTACGGCGACGGGCGGTCGTACATGAGTCCCCGGTGGACCACGGCGGCGACCGAGAAGAAGGCCGGCAAGCCGGCCGACGTCAACGAGGCGCTTCTAAAAGCGTCGGAGAAGGACATCCACTCCGGTCGGGCGTTGAACGCCCTGGCCACAGAGATCCGCAAGCTGGAGGGTAAGGGGGCGAAGGCCGAGGCGCCGCTGTTCCCCGCCGAGGTGCTCGCGCAGGCGGCCTTCGAGGGGACGGCGAAGGAGACCAGCGGCAAGCCGGCGAGCGAACTCGCCCCGAAGTGGGGGCCGACGGGCGCCACCGTCGCGGTGGTAGTACGAACCCTGGACCGCAACAAGATTCAGTTCGCCCCGGCCCCGGCCGGGGCCGCGGAGGCGTACGGCGCCCTGTATCGCGGGTTCACGGGGTACTACGTCGCCCTGGCGGCGGCCAAGAAGTAGACCGCGAGACGAACCAATGCGCCCCGGGACGGCCGCCGTCCCGGGGCGTTTTCGCGCGCCGCGGCCTCTTCCTCTCGCCCGTCTGGTTGATCGGCCGGGGCCGGGTATAAAGGGCGAAGCTACCCGCGCCCCGGGCAGGTCGCGGGCCGACCGGACAAACGGATCATCCCATGAAGCGCGCGCTGATTACCGGGATCACCGGCCAGGACGGCAGCTACCTGGCCGAGTTGCTGCTGGAGAAGGGGTACGAGGTCCACGGGATCGTCCGCCGGGCCAGCACCGAGACGTTCGAACGGATCAACCACCTCGCCGGCAAGGTCCACCTGCACCAGGCCGACCTGCTCGACCAGCTCTCGCTTATCGACGTGATCGCAGAGTGTTCCCCGGACGAGGTGTACAACCTCGCCGCCCAGAGCTTCGTGCCGACCAGCTGGAAGCAGCCGGTCCTGACCAGCGAGTTCACCGCCATCGGCGTCACCCGGATGCTGGAGGCGATCAAGCTGTTGGGCCGCGACAAGATCCGCTTCTACCAGGCGTCGTCGAGCGAGATGTTCGGCAAGGTGCAGGAGGTGCCGCAGCGCGAGACGACGCCGTTCTACCCGCGCAGCCCGTATGGGGTGGCGAAGGTGTACGGCCACTGGATCACGGTTAACTACCGCGAGAGCTACGGCATGTACTGCGTGTCGGGAATATTGTTCAACCACGAGTCATGTCGGCGCGGACGGGAATTCGTCACGCGGAAGGTGACGGACGGGGTGGCCCGGATCAAGCTGGGGATGGCGAAGGAACTGCGGCTGGGCAACCTCGACGCCAAGCGCGACTGGGGTTATGCCGGCGACTACGTCCGGGCCATGTTTTTGATGCTCCAACAGGACAAGCCAGACGATTACGTGATCGCCACGGGGGAGACGCACACCGTCAAGTCGCTGGTCGAGTTGGCGTTCGGGGCGGCTGGCCTGGACTGGCAGAAATACGTGGTGACCGACCCGTCGCTGGTCCGGCCGGCCGAGGTGGACCTGTTGATCGGCGACCCGACCAAGGCCCGGACACAACTCGGGTGGACGCCGGAGGTCAACTTCCCGCAGCTGGTCGAGATGATGGTCAAGGCCGACCTGGAGCGGCTCCGGAACGCGGCGACCCCGGACACCAAGGCCCGCGGGATCTGACTGGTGAGGTGGCGGGGTGGTGAGGTTGTGAACGACGCCCGGCCACCCCGCGGAGCCGGACATGCGAATCCTGATAACAGGGATCACCGGGTTCGTCGGCGGGCACCTGATGGAGGCGCTGCGGGCCGAGGGCGGTCACGCGGTCGTCGGGGTCAGCCGGCAGGCGGCCTGGAGCTCGACCTGGTCGCACCTGGACGGGGCGGCCGAACTCCACGCCCTCGACCTGCTCGACGGCGCGGCCATTGAGCGGCTGCTGCGCGACGCGCGGCCCGATTGGGTATTCCACCTCGCCGGGTACGCCAACCCGGGCAAGTCGTTCCGCGAGCCGGACCTGTGCTGGGCCGACAACCTGACCGCCACCCGGTCGCTCTACGACGCGGTGACGCGCAGCGAGGTCCGGCCTCGTATCCTGTACGTCTCGACCGGGCTGGTCTACGGCGATCCCGAGGGCGCGGACCAGGCATTCGACGAGTCGGCGGTGCTGCGGCCGGCCAGCCCGTACGCCGCCAGCAAGGCGGCTGCCGACCTGCTCGGCTACCAGTACACCCGCAGCCCGGGGCTGGACGTAGTGCGGGTGCGGCTATTCAACCAGATCGGCCCGCGGCAGCCGGCCGACTACGCGGTGGCCAACTTCGCCCGCCAGATCGCCGCGGCCGAGGCCGGCCGCCAGCCGCCGGTAGTCGAGACCGGCGACCTGTCGTCGCAGCGCGACGTGACCGACGTCCGGGACATGGTGGCGGCGTTCCGGCTGCTGATCGAGCGCGGGGCGACCGGCGAGGTGTACAACGCTGGCCGCGGCCAGACGTGGCGGGTCGGCGAGTTGCTCGACCGGCTGGTCGGGATGGCCCGGGTGCCGGTCGAGGTCCGCCAGCGGGTCGAGCCGGCCCGCAAGACCGACACCGCCGTGACCCGGGCCGACCCGCGGAAGCTGCGGCGGGCGACCGGCTGGGCGCCGCGGTACGAGTTGGACCGGACGCTGGCCGACGTGCTGGAGTATTGGCGGGAGGTCGCCCGCTCTTGACCCCTGGGACCGCGGCCGTCCCGGCCGCTCTTGTTACGCGGGTCGGGGGCGCAGGGCTGTTGTTCAACGTCCCCGATTCGGCAAGCAAGAGCGGCCGGGACGGCCGCGGTCCCAGGGAAGACGTGAGGGAGTGCGCATGAAAGTCGCCGTGATCGGCACCGGATACGTCGGGCTTGTCACCGCCACCTGTCTCGCCGAGAGCGGCAACGACGTGGTCGGGATCGATAAGGACGAGCGGAAGGTCAAGGTGCTGGCCGAGGGGGACCGCCTCCCGATTTATGAGCCGGGGCTGCTGGAGTTGGTCCAGCGGAACAAGCGCGAGGGGCGGCTGAGCTTCACCACCGACCTGGCGGCCGCGGTCAAGCCGGCCCGGCTGATCTTCATCGCCGTCGGCACCCCGCAGGCCGACCACGGCGACGCCGACCTGTCGGCCGTCTGGGCGGTGGCCAAGACCATCGCCACGGTCCTGAAGGACCAGCCGGCCGGCCCGATCGGCTCGCGGGTGGTGGTCGTCAAGAGCACGGTCCCAGTCGGCACCAACGCCCGGGTCGCCGAGGTCCTCGCCGAGGGCGGGTGCCGGCACGTCGAGGTCGCCAGCAACCCCGAGTTCCTCAAGGAGGGGGCGGCGATCGACGACTTCATGAAGCCGGACCGCATCGTCGTCGGTGTCCGCCGGCCGGAGGTCGCCGAGGTGATGCGCGAGCTGTACGCCCCGTTCCTGCGGACCGAGCACCCGTTCCTGGTCATGACCCCCGAGTCGGCGGAGATGACCAAGTACGCGGCCAACGCCATGCTGGCGACGAAGATCAGCTTCATCAACGAGATGGCCAACTTGTGCGACCAACTCGGTGCGGACGTCAACGACGTGCGCCGGGGGATGGGCCACGACCAGCGGATCGGGTTCCCGTTCCTCTTCCCGGGGCCGGGCTACGGCGGCTCGTGCTTCCCGAAGGACGTGCGGGCGATCCTCGGCATGGGGCGGAAGGTCGGCCTGCCGCTCCAGATGATGCAAGCGGTGGACGACGTCAACGAGGCGCAGAAGAAGGTTCTCTTCCGCAAGGTGAGCCAACACTTCGGCGACGGCCTGGCCGGCAAGACGATCGCGGTCTGGGGGCTGGCGTTCAAGCCGCGTACTGACGACGTCCGCGAGGCGCCGGCGCTGGTGCTGATCGACGACCTGCTGGGCGCCGGGGCCGCGGTCCGCGTCCACGACCCCGAGGCGATGGCCAACGTACGGGCGGAGTACGGGAACAAGCTGGCGTACTGCGACCGTCCGTATGGCGCGCTGGAAGGGGCGGACGGGTTGGCGATCGTGACCGAGTGGCAGGAGTTCCGCAACCCGGACTTCGAAGTGATGCGCCGGCTCATGAAGGAGGCGGTCATCTTCGACGGGCGGAACATCTACGACCAGAAGACGATGGAGGGGTACGGGTTCATGTACTACGCCATCGGCCGCGGGAAGAGGTAGCCAGAGATTGCGAACACGCAGCGGAGAATTCTTCCGGGTGTGCCTGAGGATTTTGGCATTCCTGGCGAGCGGGGGGCGTCAGCCCCCTGTTGATGCGTTCAACAGGGGGCTGACGCCCCCCGCTCGCCAAAATCCACAGGCACACCCGATTCTTCCAGTCGGTTCTTGACCAGGGGGTGTTGCCCGCATAGGATGGTTTCCGACTCGCAACCCTTTCGGCTCACTACCCGCTCGCAATGGGTGGTGTCATGGGTATTCGATACGTTTGCTGGCAGACTTTCCGCCTAGGTGTGGCGGCGTTGCTCCTGTTCGCGGGGGCAACGAAGCTAACCGCTGCCCCCCCCCGCCCTTGTCAGAACGACTGATTCTCGACCCGCACCTGTACACGCTACTTGCCGGTTGGGAATTACTCCTCGGGCTTTGGGTCTTGAGCGGGTGGTCGGCCCACTTCTCTAGATGGGTCGTCGCCGTGACGTTCGGCTTCCTCGCGACGGTGAGCGGATACCTCGGGTGGCTCGGGGTGGCCGACTGTGGGTGTTTCGGCGACGTTTCCGTCTCGCCGTGGTGGGTGTTCGGCCTGGATGTCGGGATACTCGTTGCCTCATGTCTGACAAGGCCGCCGGCCCGTCGTGCGACGGACTGGGCAGCCGCCGACTTCGCTGCCCCGGCCGGGATAGCTCTTGCACTCATCGTCATCGCCTACTCCGCGGGCGTGTGGGCTTATGGCTCGTTGGGCGTTGCCGTCGCCCGAATCCGGGGCGAGGTCGTCGTCGCCGACCCAGACGTGGTGGATTACGGGGAGGCGACACGCGGCGAGACCCGAATAAGACGGGTGACGGTCTGGAACTTCTCCGACACGCCAATTCGGGTGATCGGGGGGACGGCGGACTGTTCCTGCACTGCGCTGTCCGACCTGCCGGTGACGGTCCCGGCCGGGGAGAGTCGGCCGGTGACAGTTGAACTCCGGTACGTCGGCACTCCGGGAGTGTTCGCGCACACGGCGGAGTTGATGGTGGACGAAGGCAGCATGACCAGCATCCTCCATCTGACGCTGCGTGGTCGCGTCGAAATGCTGGGGGCGGTCCCTGGCGGGTAACGGTTCTCGTGACAGGAGATGGACCGATGAACATCAGGAAGTTGTTGTCGCAGGGGCTGTTTGGGGTGGCGCTGGCCCTGGCGGTGGGGGCGCTGCTGTGCGCCTCGCCGGGTGAGCTGCGGGCTGCTGCAACGGGACCCGCGTGCGACTGCACGCAGGATTCGTGTCGCGTTGTAAACGGGAACCTGACCGGGTTCTGCGTCTGCACCGCCAACTGTGGCTGTGGGTACTACACCGATCCGAACACGGGCCAGACGTTCCCGCGCTGCCTGGAAGTGATTGACCCGCCGTAACACTCGCTTCGGGCTTGCCTGACCGGCATCAGTGTGATCTTTCGTTGCGGAGTCTCCATATGCGATTCCTCGTGTTACTTGCAACCGGCGTCGCATTCACGCCACCGACCCTGGCCGGTGGCGATCCTCCTACGGCCGAGGTGATCGCCAAGATCGCCAAGTCTCAGGAAGAAGCCCTCGCGGCCTTCGAGCGGGAGATCACCTCGTGGCAGATCGACTACGAGATCAAGAGTTTCGGCTCTGGCGGTGACTTGCTGAGACATGCGAAATATACCCGGCGCCATGCGCCGGGCGGCTTCGCCCTGCGGACTGAGGTTAATGTCACCGGAAAAGAGTCCGGCGGGGGAGCCAGGGACATGGCATGGGCGCGGAACAAGCAATATAGTTTTGTACTCCAGAAGGCCCCCGGCTCATCCGAGTGGGTGCTGGAGGGCGCGAAGCACTTCGAGGCTGGGATGCCCGCCAAGAAGTTGTCTCCCGGCGTGGCCCATCTCTATTCCTTTGAGTTCTTCGCACGGCACTTACTCACGAACGATGGGCGGTCGTACGCGGACGTCCTGCGCGACCCGAAGTTCGTTGTCAAGTCGTGCTCGGCCTCGCCCGCGAACAAGGACTGGGTCCGGGTAACGGGGGAGTTGCCATCGGATAAGACGAAGCCGCCGGCCCTCAAGGGCTGGTGGGATTTCGACCCGGTGATGGGGTATTGCTGTCGTGGTTTGGAGGTCGCCGCGATCTATAAAGGACCCACCAAGGCGAAGACGTCCACGTCCATCTCGCGCAACGACTTCACTGTGTCGCGGCGGGACTCGGGGCTTATCACCCTCGACAGTTACAAGTTCAAGGGTCATGAGCAATACCTTGGTCAGACTAAGAACGAGGGATACGGGGAGTGGACATTCGCGTACCGTCGTGGCGTCAACGTGCCGGAGTCCGAGTTTACGTTGACCGCGTTCGGCCTGCCCGAACCGTTCTTCGCCACCCCGCAGCGGTCGTACACATGGGTGTACCTCGCGGCCGGTGCCGTCGTCGCAGCCGTTGCGGCGGGGTTGGTTGGGCGGCGGTATGTCCGCCGGCCAGCGACGTCGTGATACCGGGAGGACTGCTCGTGCGTACCCCTCGCCGTGGGTTCACACTCATCGAGCTGCTGGTGGTGATCGGCATCATCGGGCTGCTCATGGGGTTGCTGTTGGCTGCCGTCCAGAAGGTCCGCGCCGCCGCGGTCCGGACTCGGTGTCAGAACAACCTGCGGCAGATCGGGATCGCGTTCCACAACGCCGCGGGATCGACGGGGCAATTGCCGCCCGGCCACCGACCCCACCCCCGGCCTGAGCCGTACCCGGATACGGGGTGGCCGCTGGCCCTTCTGCCGTACATCGAGCAGGACGCAATCTACCAGCAGGCCATGCGGGCCTTCAGCACCAACCGCAACTGGGAGCAGACCGCCGCGCACCCCGGGTTCTCGACAGTGGTCCCGGTGTATACCTGCCCGAGTGATGACCGGACCGGCACCCCACAAGTCACCCGGAAACACCAGTTCCGGGCTGCTCTGCTGAGTTACCTGGGTGTGGCCGGAACGACATCGGCCAAGGCGGACGGCGTGTTATACCTGGAATCGAAGACGCGGCTCACGGACATCACCGACGGGACCAGCCAGACGTTGCTGGTCGGCGAGCGCCCGCCCAGCCCGGACTTCGAGTTCAGCTGGTGGTACGCCGGCGTCGGCCAGGACTTGAAGGGGTCGGCCGAACACGTGATGGGGGTGCGCGAGCGGAACGTGAGCTTCGAGCCGGAACACATTCTGTACTGCCAGCCCGGCCCGTACCACTTCACCGACGGCCGTCGGGATGGGGTCTGCGACCTGTTCCACTTCTGGAGTTTGCACTCCGGCGGCGCTCACTTCGCGTTCGCCGATGGGTCCGTGCGGTTCATCGCCTACTCGGCCGACGACCTCCTGCCGGCCCTTGCTACCAGGGCGGGCGGGGAGTCCGCGACGCTGCCCGACTGACTCTCTTACTCCGGCCGTTCGGCCACGGCGAGTAGGCAGTCGCTTCGGTTGCCGAGGTGGATCAGCGACGCGGCGGCCTTGGCCAGAGTCTTTGAGGTCAGCGCACGCAGCCAACCGCGGGCAGTGCCTTGCGCGACCGCCAGCTTCGCCGACGACCGTAGCCAGTCGCTGTGGCGGATGAGCCGCACCTGCTCGACGCGGTACCCGGCGGCACTGAGCATCGTCCGTAGGGTCGGCGGGGTGAAGTGGGTCAGGTGCCGCGGCAGGTCCAGGGCGAACCAGGACGGCCCGAACGCCCGGAACGCCCAGCTGTCGAGGTTCGGGCAGGCGGCCACCAGCTTGCCGCCCGGGGCGAGCAGCTTGAACGCCTCGCGCAAGATGGCGAGCGGCCGGTGGACGTGCTCCAGCGAGTGCCACATCGTCACCACATCGAACGAGCCAGGCGTCAACTCCGGGTGCGGCAGCGAACCGACCAGGGCACGCAGGCCCAGCCCCTCTTGGATCTCGCGGACGGCGCCGACGGCGGCGTCGAGGCCGGTTACCTGCCAGCCCTGCTCGGCCATCCGCTTCATGTAGCTGCCACCGCCGCAGCCGAAGTCCAGCAGACGGCCCTGGCCGACCCACGGCAGCCCGCCATCGCGCTCGGGGACCGACCGGCCGCTCCACCGGGCCACCGGCGACGGGGCGGCGTACCGCATCTTCCGCGGCCGGCGGTGGGGGCGGTAGTCGGGCGGGTAGAACCGGCCGATGGCGTCCTCGTCGGGGCGGGGGTTGGTGTAGGTCAGCGAGCAGGACTTGCAGCGCACGACCGCGAACCGCAGGGCGGGTCCGTCGCCGGGGGTCGGGTCGGGCGCCTCCAGCAGCAGTTCCTCCTCGCGCCGGCCGCACAGCGGGCAGGGGGAGTCGTCCCACGCCCCCACGGGCGAGGCGGGCGCGGGCTGCGGGTCGGTGGCGCGGAGCATCATGAGTAACGCAAAAGTCAAAACGCAAAACGCAAAAAACCGCAGCCGCGACGAGACTCTACCCGACTATGGGAAACCCCGTCAACTGCGACCGCCAAGTGACTTCTTTTTGCGTTCTGCGTTTAGACTTTTGCGTTACTGAAGCGGGTGCTTCCGGTTCTTGAGGGGAAGTTCGACCGGCCGGTCGAGGCGGTGCGACTCGTAGACCGCCAGGATCATCGCCAGCGCCGCCCGGCCGTCGGCGAGGCTGCCGAGCGGCGGCCGGTCCTCCTCGACCGCGGCGATCAGGTCGTCCGCGATCCACCGGTTGCCGTTGCCGACGGCGCTCGCCGTCAGCGGCTCGGGCCGACCGACGCCGGCCGACGTGATCGCCTGCCACGGCGCCTTGCTTTTCCCCGGCATCCAACTCGGGTCCTCGCACAGGTACGCGGCCGAGAGCGCGCCGTAGCCGAGGTGGATGATTCCCTTCGTGCCGCGGACCTCCAGCCAGTAGCGGGCGCTGACGCCGGCCTTCGCCCGGAAGGTGGTGAAGTGCCCGACCGCGGGACCGTCGAACCCGTAGGTCGCGGTGATGTGGTCGCCGAGGCCGGGGCCGATCCCCTCCGGCAGTTGGCGGACGTCGCCAGGGGTCGCCTTGCGGCCACCGACCGTGACGCGGGCGAAGCACCAGCGCGCGTCGCCGACCAGGAGCCGCATCAGGTCGAAGGCGTGGGTGCCGAGGACCATCATGTCTTCGCCGCCGCCGCGGCGGTCGCACTTGCCGTGACCGTGCAGTTCGACCACGTCGCCGATGCGGCCAGCCGCGATCAGTTCCTTCACCACTTTTGCCCGCGGGGAGTAGCGGGTCTGGTGAGCGACGACGCACTTGACGTGGGCCTTGTCGCAGGCCGCGACCATCTCGTCGGACTCTTGCAGGGTGCGGGCGACCGGCTTTTCGAGGAAGACGCTGGCCCCGTGTTCGGCGCAGGCGACGACCATGTCTCGATGCACGTCGAGCCACCGCGGCGCGACGCTGACAATCTGAGGCTTCTCGGCCGCCAGCATCTTGCGGTAGTCGGCGTAGCTCGCCTTGATACCGAGCCGCTTCGCCGCGGCGGCGCGGCCGGCCTCGTTCTCGTCGGCGACCGCGACCAGTTCGGCGCGGGGGTGGTTCACCCAGACCGCGTCCAGCCCGTGGCCGTAGTCGCCCTTGCCGGTCCGGCCGATCACGGCAACGCGGTACTTCTTGCCGTCGGTCATCGGGAGCCTCCGCGGGAAGGGTGGGGTTAGAATAGGGGCGGCGACCGAACCGGAGGGCCGGCGATGAATGTGGGCGTGTTGCGGCTGGGGTTCGCGGTCTTCTGGCTGGCGGTGGCGGGGCTGCTGTACTTCCGCGAGCGGCTCGCCCCCGGGGCGTGGGGGAAGTCTCTTAACTACGACCTCGGGGCGCTGTTGGCCCTGGCGCTGGCCGGCTGGAACATGATGCGGTGGTACATCGCCCGGCGTCGCGTGGCGGCGGCGCCCGGACTGGATCGCCGACGCCGGCCGCTGGAGCCTCGGGACGACGCGCGGGTTGAGGAGTACAACCCGGAGTTCGACTTCAACAAGCCGGCGAACCCCGAGCGGTAGCGAGGGGGTGGGCGGCAGAGGGCCGCGAGGAGCGATGCGCTACATTCGGAACACGACACTGTTACCACTCAGCCCCGCCGACCTGCGGCTCTCCGAGTGGATACCGTTCCGCGAGATGGCCGCCGACGGCCTACTGCTGTTCGATGAGAGTGTGAGCGACTTCTTCTTCGAGTTCGAGCCGCAGGAGGACATCGAGCGGTTCCTCCAGCATGCCCACTTCGCGGGAATCTCAGCCGGACGGCTGGTGGCATGCCGCGAGGACTTGATCGGTGTGGCTGCTATCCAAGCGGGGACACGGCCGCACCGGACACTCGCGGTCCATGTCGGGTCGGAACTACCAAAACCGCTCCGATTCGACCCGGTGGCTCAGGCGTTCGCCACAATCGGCCGGGGCGGCGAATGGCAGGGCATGCTCACGTTGTGCAGTTGTGGCATCGGGGGCTGCTTTTCGCAGTACGCGTGGGTCAGGGACTCGGTCTGCATCGCGCTGTTCACCATCAACGGGGCGTGCCTCACCGAGGTTGAGTGGCTCCCGTTCCGGTTCGAGGTCAACGCTTAACTGTACAACCCCCTCGCTAACGCTCGGGGTTCGCCATGACCGGCGGATACCCGATCACTTCCACCGGCTGCGCCGCGGCCTCCAACCGCGTCCCCGGCTCCTGGTGCTTCCAGTGGACGTACCCCAACGCCAGCGGCGCCCCGAGCCGCGGCGACTCGGTGGACGACGTCACCACCCCAACCTCCTGGCCGTCCTTCGTCAGCTTCGCCTCCGGCGATACGGTGCCGCCGTCCAGAACCCTCAACCCGACGAAACCGCGGTTGACCCGGCCGGCCCGGTCGCGGGCCATGACGATCGGCTCCTGGCCGGGGAAGCACCCCTTCGTGAAGCTGACCGCTCGGGTCGCGTTACCGACCTCCATCACGAACCGCGACTCGTCAATGTCCACTCCGTACACTGGCGTGCCCGCCTCGATGCGTAGCGTCTCGTGGGCCTCCAGCCCGGCGGGCTTGGCCCCGGCCGCGGTCAGCATCCGCCAGACCCCTGCCGCTCGCTCCGGCAAACAAACGAGGTCGAACCCCGGCACCCCGATCGGGTCGCGGCGGCGGACCTCGCAGGTCGCGTTCGCCCCGAAGGTGCGCTCCATGTGCCCGAACTCGGGCAGGTCCGGCACTGCGGCGGCAAGGGCCTTCTCCAGCACGTCCTTCGCGGCTGGCCCGGCGAGGTGCATCTGGGCGAACCGGTCGGTCACGTCTGCCAACTCGACCGCCTCGGCGATCAGGTACTTGTCGAGGTGCTTCAGCAGCGCCTGACCGCGGCCGGGGGTCGTCTCGACCCAGAGTGCATTGCGGCCGTCCGCGAGGCGGACGTGGTACACCCAGGCGACGAACAGTGCCTTGGCCCGGGCGTCGCAGAAGTACGTCTCGCAGCCGCCGCCCAGCGGTAAGCCCGCGATGTCGTTGGTGCTAATGTTGTGCAGGAATTGCGGCGCGTCTGGGCCGGTGAGCAGGAGCTTCGCCGCGTGTGAGGTGTCGAACAGGGCGGCGGTGCCCACGGCGGCGCGATACTCGGCCGCGGGGTCGCCGTAGTGCGCGGGGAGGGAGTAGCCGGCGGACTCGGCGAACGTGGCACCGGCCTGCTCTTCGGCCGCGCGGAGTGGGGATGGTTGTGACATCGGGTTATCTCAACTCCACTATCGTCTTGTGGGCGTCGGGGATTATCAGCACCCGCTCAGCGGCGTCGATGAGCCGTTGCACTTCCGCCGCCGAGGCGATCGGAGTGGCGAACAGTTCTTCGGTCACGTCGTTCGGCCAACCACTCGCCATGAACAGGTTCGCCTGCCCGGCGGCGAACGCCCACAGGGCGGCGGCCGGCCAGTCGTCGGGCTTGCGCCTGGCCAGCACCTTGCCAACCGCGTCCGGGTCGTCGGCCTGGCGGAGTATCTCCGCTCCCTCTTCCAACGGCGGGGCAGCGTCGGTCAGCACCGCGATCCGGCCGCCGGGCTGCACGACCCGCGCCGCGGCCGCCGCCGCCGAGGCGAGTGCCAGGAAGTCCACCCGGTCCGGCGGCCCGGAGATCGCGGCGATCACCAGGTCGGGCCGATCCTCGACGGTCGCGTGCCATCGGGCATCCTGCCGGTGAACGCCCTCTGCCGTACTCTCCGACAGCCCGGCGACGACCTCCTGAACTGTGCCGTAGGCCCCTTCGATCACCTGCACGAAGAACGGGGTGCCGAACAGCCAGCCGATTTCGGCGGCCTCGGCCCGGGCCGCGACCGGCTTCGGACCGGGCGGGTCGAGGCTGAACCGGCCGACGGACTCGGCCAACGTTTCCGCGTCGCTTAGCGCCGGGAACAGGGCGACTTCGGCGCCGGCATAGCCGAACGTCGGGTCGTACCCGCGGCCGGTCAGCACGACGGTGAAGTCCGCCTCGACGAGGGTGCGGTTGAGGTACACCCGCCGACCGGCCCTGGTGGTGGCGAGGTAAGCGAGCTTCTTGCGCTCCTCCGGGTCGTGCGTCTCCAGGTGGACGTCGGCGAACTCGTCCGGCAGGTCGTCCACCCACGGGCTATTGTTTCCCCCCGGCGGGACGACCACCGTGACCGCCTCCAGGTGGATGCCGGCGGATTGAATGTGTTCGATGACGCCGGCCAGCAGTTCGGGGGTGTGCGGCAGGCGCTCGTCGAGCACGATGGCGACGTGGTCGTCCGGCGTCAGCGCCCGGCGGAGTGGGGCGTCCAGCCCGCTCGGCCTTTCCAGCGCGGCGCGCACCAACTCCCGCGGCCCGGCGGTTGGCGGGGAGAATGGTGCACGCTTCAACTCGGCCGTTGCCTCCGGGCGGACGGTGAGCGCCCAGGTGGTCTGTCCGACGAGTAGCTCGATCCGGGAACTCATACGGCGGGTCCGGTGCCGGGTGAACGTCTCGACACAGGCATTATAAGCGCGGTCTTCCCTGGGACCGCAGCCGTCCCGGCTGCTCTGGCTTCACCGGTTGGGGCCTGTCCGGTTCAATCGGTAGGTTGCCGACTGAGGAAGCCAGTGCGGCCGGGACGGCCGCGGTCCCAGGGAAGACCGCGCCGTGTCGCTTTGCCCTCGCTCTTGAGTCGTGCTGTCGGCCGGGCGTACAATTCGATGACCCCTCTGACGGCCACCCGCCGGCCCGTTCGCGGAATCGTTGCTCTCTCCCGGAGGTTCGCCATGAGTACCACCACACCCGTCGCCGGCCGGCTCGCCATCGGCGGCACATGGCTGCCCCCACGGGCGGACTTCGAGAGCACCAGCCCGGCGGACATCAGCGAGGTCATCGGCCGATTCCCCAATGCCACGCCGCAGGAGACCGCGCAGGCGGTGGACGCCGCCCGGACCGCATTCCCCGGCTGGCGGCGGACCAGCCGAATCCTCCGGGCTGAGTGCTTCGACCGGCTGGCAAAGCTCATCGACCGCGAGACCGACGCGCTGGCCCGGCTGATGGCTCGCGAGTGCGGCAAGAACGTCACCGAATGCCGGGCGGAGGTGATCGAGGGGCTGCACATGGTGCAGTATGTCTTCGGCACCGGCCGGATGCCGATCGGCGACGTACTCGCCTCCGAGATTCCTGAAAAGGATGCGTTCATGCGGCGCAAGCCGTGGGGCGTGGTCGCGGTCATCACACCGTGGAACTTCCCGTTCGCGGTGCCGCTGTGGATGCTCGGGCCGTCGCTGCTGGAGGGGAACACCTGCGTCTTCAAGCCGTCCGAGGACACCCCGGCCATCGGCCAGCGGATGATGGAACTGTTTATCGAGGCCGGGTTCCCAGCGGGCACGGTCAACCTCCTCCACGGCGACGGGGCCGTCGGCGAGGCGCTGGTGAAGGACCGCGGGGTGAACGTCGTCGGCTTCACCGGCAGCTACGAGGTCGGCAAGCGCATCCAGCTGTTGTCCGCGGAGCTGCCGGACCGGATCGTCGCGGCCGAGATGGGCAGCAAGAGCGCGGTGATCGTCTGCGAGGACGCCCGGTTCGATCTGGCGGTCAACGCCGGGATCATCAGCGCGTTCAAGACGACCGGCCAACGCTGCGTCTCCGCGGGGCGAATCATCGTCCACGAGTCGCTGATGGACCGGTACGCGAAAGCCTTCACCGAGACGGCGAAGCGGCTGCGGTTCGGCGACCCGCTGGACCCGCACAACTTCGCCGGCCCGGTGATCCACAAGGGGTCGGTCGAAAAGGTGCTAGGCTACAACGCGCTCGCCAAGCAGGAGGGGGCGGCGGTCCTGCTCGACGGCGGCGAGGTGCAGCCGGTGCCGGGCACGAAAGGGTGTTACCTGTCGCCGTTCGTCTACCGGCAGGAGCACAAGACCGGCCTGCGGTCGATCCGCGAGGAGGTGTTCGGTCCGCATCTGGCGCTGATCCCGTTCCAGACCGACGAAGACGCGGTGCGGATTTACAACGACACCGAGTACGGCCTGTCGATGGCGGTCATCACCGAGAGCTACCGGCGGATGCGGTTCTTCCGGGACGAGTGCGAATACGGGATGGGGTACGTCAACCTGCCGTGCATCGGCGCGGAGGTCCACCTGCCGTTCGGCGGGGTGAAGAAGAGCGGCAACGGCCACCCGTCGGCGTCCGGTCTGGTCGAGGCGGTGACGCACAAGACGGCGTGGACGGTCAACCACGCCACCGAGATCAAGATGGCCCAGGGGCTGACCACCGCCATCGAGGGCGGCCCGGCGTGAGTTTGGTATCATTCGCCCAAGACACCGGAGGAGAACCCATGTCCGCCGAACTGGCTGAACTGAATGCCGTGGCCGCCGAACTGCCTCCCGACCTCGTTCGGAAGGTGATCGACTATGCGCGATTCCTCACGAAGCCTTACTGGGAACACCCCGGCTACTCGGACGAGTGGACCGATGCCGACATGCGCGATTTCACCGCCGAGTCCATGAGGTACTACGACCAATGCTACCCG